>OMRS01000243.1 GCA_900313545.1 uncultured Eubacteriales bacterium
GATTCTGACCTTGCGGATCAGGGGCGTCGGACTGATTCCGTTTCCGGGTCATTTCCGAACGCTGCGCCCGTTTTCAGTTTCCGGAAAGCGGTAGTCGGCCTTTTTCTTAGGAGGCGGCCGCTCTATTTTACTGAGCTACGGGTGCATATCTTGATTTTCAAGGCTTCCGGCGTTTTGCGCTTAATGCTTTTGCAAACATTTTTGAACCTGAATTCCGCTGAAATAGCGCTGCGTATGCTCAGGACACCTCTAAGACTTGAAGCTGAAGTGACGGATGTTTCTTCTGAATGTCAGGACCTGCCGGAAACAGGGGAATTCTGCATAAAGGCAACTCATCAGGATCTGTCACATGCGTATCATACATAATCCGGGAGCTTTTTTCAAGTGCAACTGTGGAACCATCTTTCAAAGAGGAACGAAAATGTGTACTGTGTATCTCAGTTGGGAATCTGATGAAAATCGACGTTTACGGGTATAACGATGATAACTGGCAGGGCAATGCCGCATATGGCTAGGCCGGTTTTAAGGTTTGGAATATAAAAAATAAAGGGAGAAGAACAGAGCGCTTCTCCCCGAGGAAAAATAGCGTCAACGAAAATCATACGCCAAAGGAGAGACCCATGGCACGGGCGTCATTGACAATCTGATTATCTTCCGGAACAAACTTGGTTTTTCCGGCGACCTCACTGAGAGGATTGTGACCGACGGTACTTCCGATCATCGCGACCGCCTGTCCGTAGTTGCCTTCATTGATCAGTTCAGCGGCATGGACACCGAAAATGGTGGAAAGCATCCGGTCGTAGGCAGAGGGAGTACCGCCGCGCTGGACGTGTCCGGGAACCACGGCACGGGCTTCGACACCGACCATGCTTTCAAGCTCCTTGGCGATACGGGTGGCGATGTTGCTGAACCCGGTTTCAGCGCGATAAGCGGCCCGCTCCTTTTTCTTCATCTTGGCTTCCTCGATGCTCATGGCACCTTCAGCAACGGCGATGATGGAGAAATCCTTTCCCGCTTCGGCTCTGCGCAGGATGGCCTTGGAGACCACCTTGGGGTTGTACGGGAACTCAGGGAGGATGACAACGTCGGCGCCGCCAGCAACACCGGCGTAGAGGGTCAGCCAGCCGGCCTTGTTGCCCATGAGCTCAATGACCATGCAGCGGCCATGGCTGGCGGCGGTGGTGTGAATGCGGTCGATGACATCTGTGGCAATGTCGACGGCAGTGTGGAAACCGAAGGTGACATCGGTTCCCCAGATGTCATTGTCGATGGTCTTGGGAAGTCCGATGACGTTCATGCCCTCCTGAGAAAGAAGGTTCGCAGTCTTGTGGGTGCCATTTCCGCCCAGACAGATGAGACAGTCCAGACGCATTTTCTTGTAGTTGTCCTTCATGGCCTTGACTTTGTCCACCTGGTCATCCTCCACCAGCCGCATGTTGCGGAAGGGCGTACGACGGGTACCCAGAATGGTTCCACCCAGTGTCAGGATGCCGGAAAAGTCGGATTGCTTCATCTCTTTGTAATCGCCGGAGATCAGGCCGGAATATCCATCCTGAATGCCGACGATTTCTGCATCAAACATGGAATAGCTGGCGCGGGCAACACCGCGGATACAGGCGTTCAGCCCGGGGCAGTCGCCGCCGCTGGTGAGAATACCTATACGTCTTTTCATGAGAAACCTCCTTATTCATTGTGGTTTCATTTCTTGGAAAGATTTTATCATGAGGCTAAGCAGGTGGCAAGCAAGTTTGCATGAATGAATGAGGAATTATTTAGCAAAAAGGGACAATTATCTGCATCCGGGACGGACGGAAAGAGAGGGTACGGGGGAGTTCTTTCTTGACTGAAACCATACGAGAGGATATAATTTTATTAGTGTTGGACTTGAACATTCTTTAGTTGGAGGACAAACGTCATGAGCAAGTATATCCGCATTACTGAGCACGATAATGTGGCCGTGGCACTTGAGCCACTTCATGCCGGTGAGGAGATTCTTGGCATCTCCCTGAAAGAGGATATTCCCGCCGGGCATAAGGTGGCCCTTGAAGCGATCCCGGAAGGCGGGAACATCATCAAGTATGCGTTCCCGATCGGACATGCCACCCGGGCCATTCAACCCGGGGAATGGGTACACACCCACAACGTGAAGACCAATCTGTCAGGCGTTCTTGAGTACACCTACAATCCTCATCCCTGTGCACTTCCGAAGGACAGGACCGCGTCCTTCATGGGATATGTGCGGGAAAACGGCAAGGTTGGTATCCGTAATGAGGTCTGGATTGTCAATACCGTCGGCTGCGTCAACGGCACCTCCAAAACTCTGGAAAAACTTGCGCAGCAGGCCTATGGAGACCGCGTGGACGGCATCCACTGCTTTGTTCATCCCTACGGCTGTTCCCAGTTGGGGGACGACCACAAAAACACCCAGAAGCTTCTGGCATCCATGATCAATCACCCCAATGCGGGCGCGGTACTGGTGCTGAGCCTCGGATGTGAAAACAACAACCTGAATGTCTTTAAAGACGTCATCGGACCGTACAATCCTGACAGGGTAAAGTTCCTTGTCACCCAGAAAGTGGAGGACGAGATCGAAGAGGGCATGAAGCTCCTGGATGAGCTGACGGCATATGCGGCAAAGGCCAGGCGGACGGAAGTCCCCGCGAGTGAGCTGATTATCGGTCTCAAGTGCGGTGGAAGTGACGGCCTGTCGGGCATTACGGCCAACCCGCTTCTGGGCAGCATTTCTGACCTGGTGGCGCGCCATGGAGGCACCTCTCTCCTGACGGAAGTGCCGGAGATGTTCGGCGCGGAGACCATCCTGATGAACCGCTGCCGTGATGAGGAGACATTCAACAAGGCGGTCAATCTGATCAACGGGTTCAAGGAGTATTTCATCCGTCACGGCCAGGAAGTCTATGAGAATCCCTCCCCGGGCAACAAGGAGGGCGGCATCACCACCCTGGAGGACAAGTCTCTGGGATGCACCCAGAAGGGTGGAACCGGAGAAGTTCAGGATGTGCTGCAGTACTGTGAACCGGTGGTCCGGAAGGGGCTCAACCTGGTGTACGGCCCCGGCAACGACCTTTGCGCCATTACGGCCCTGATGGCTGCAGGTGCGCAGATGATTCTCTTTACCACCGGCCGCGGGACTCCCGTGGGCGCGCCTGTTCCCACGGTGAAGGTGGCCACCAACACGGCGCTGGCGCAAAGAAAGAAAAACTGGATCGATTTCAATGCCGGCGTGCTGGTTCAGGGAAAGGGAATGGAAGAAACCACCGAGGAATTCTTCAAGCTACTGCTGGAAATTGCAGGCGGCAAGAAGACCCGCAGCGAAGAGCATGATTTCAGGGAAATCGCAATTTTCAAGGATGGCGTCACACTGTAAGGAAATGAAGTAGGAGGATATACATGAAACCGTTTATGGATCAGGACTTCATGCTGAGCAATGAAGTCGCCAAGAAGCTTTATCATGACTATGCGGAATCCATGCCGATCTACGATTATCACTGCCATATTTCTCCCAAACTGATCTATGAGAACCATCAGTTTGAAAACATCGGCGAGCTGATGCTGGGCGGAGATCACTACAAGTGGAGGGTCATGCTCTCCAACGGCGTGGATGAGGAACTGATCCGCGGCAACGGGAGCTGGCTGGATAAATGGAAGGCCTTTGCGGGTTCCATGAAATACTGCATCGGAAATCCCATGTACCACTGGACCCATCTGGAGCTTCGCAGGGTCTTTGGCATAAATGAGATTCTGAGCGAGGAAACGGCCGAGGATATCTGGAACCGCGCAAATGCGATGCTGAAAACGGAAGAATTCCGCTGCCGCGGACTGATCCGGAAATTCAACGTCAAGGTGATCTGCACCACGGATGACCCGGTGGATGATCTTGAGTACCAGAAGCTGATGGCGAAGGAGGAGATGTCCTTCAAGGTCTATCCCGCATGGCGGCCGGATAAGGTCATCAATATCGACCGTGAGGGATTTGCCGACTACATGAACAAGTTGTCCCAGGTGTCCGGCGTGGAGTGCGTGAACCTGGAGGCCATGATGAAGGCCCTGGAGATGCGGCTGGATTATTTCCATGAGAATGGATCCAGACTGTCGGACCATGCGCTGGATACGGTTCCCTTCGGTGTTCCGAAAGCGGATGTTGCAGCGGAAGCCTTTGCAAAGGCCCTGCGCGGCGAGGAGCTGACTGCGGCACAGGTGGATACCTACAAGACCTATGTGCTGGTGGAGCTGGCCAGAATGTACAAGGCCCGCGGCTGGGTGCAGCAGTATCACATCGGGGCGATGAGGAACAACAATCCGACCATGTTCAAGAAGTATGGCCCGGATGTGGGATTTGATTCCATCGATGACACCTGCATCGCTGAGAATCTCTCCAAGCTGCTGGCGGCGGAGCAGGATACCAACAACCTGCCCAGGACGATCCTCTATTGCCTCAACCCCAAGGATAACTATGTGATCGGCACCATGCTGGGCAACTTCCAGGGTGAAGGGATCCCCGGAAAGATCCAGTTCGGCTCCGGCTGGTGGTTCTGTGATCAGAAGTACGGCATGCGGGACCAGATGGAAGCCCTCGCTGCGCTGGGCCTGCTGGGACGCTTTGTCGGCATGCTCACCGATTCCCGTTCCTTCATCTCTTACACGCGTCATGAATATTTCCGCAGGATTCTGTGCAACCTGATCGGTGAATGGGTTGAAAACGGGGAATACCCGGAGGACTACAAGGTTCTGGGCGAGCTGGTTCAGGGAATCTGTTTCAACAACGCGGTCAGTTACTTTGACATGAAGGTGTAAGGAGGCAGCCATGCAGAGATTTGTTCATCACGAGGACTTGGAATGGACGGAGCTCGGCGGCGGCCAGCGCAGAAAGATCTGCGCGTGGAATGACGAGCAGATGCTGGTGCGTGTCGGATTTGACGATGGCGCGGTAGGTGCGGATCATTCCCATCCCCATACCCAGATTTCCTATGTCCAGGATGGGGAATTCAGTTATCACATCGAAGATCAGGTGTTCAGAATGGTTGCGGGAGACTCCATCGTCGTGGACGGAGGAAAAGTCCACGGATGTACCTGTATCAAGGCTGGCACGTTGATCGATATATTTGCTCCGGCACGTGAAGACTTTTTGAAGTGACAAGGGAGGATGAATCCAATGGACGTAATGAAAGAGCTGTCTCTGATTGGTATTGTACCTGTAATTGCGATCAATGATGCTGCAGATGCTGTGCCCCTGGCCGGTGCGCTTTGCGAAGGCGGGCTGCCCTGCGCAGAAGTGACCTTCCGTACTGCTGCTGCTGCGGATGCCATTGCCAATATGACGAAGGCTTATCCGGATATGCTGGTTGGCGCAGGCACTGTTCTGACAGTGGAGCAGGTGGACCGCGCCGTGGCAGCGGGTGCCAAGTTTATCGTTTCTCCGGGCC
This sequence comes from uncultured Eubacteriales bacterium, assembly GCA_900313545.1. Next base: position 5,442 of record OMRS01000243.1, read on the forward strand.
TGAATCCCACCACCGTGAAACATTGCCAGGAAATCGGCATTCCCGTATGCCCGGGAACAGCGAATCCCAGCGATATTGAGACTGCTCTCTCTCTGGGACTCAAGCAGGTCAAGTTCTTCCCGGCAGAGGCGGCTGGCGGACTCAAGTATATCAAGTCGATCGCTGCACCCTATGTTGACGTGACCTTCATGCCGACCGGCGGAGTGAATGAAAAGAACCTGCTGGATTACCTCGGATTCAAGAAGATCTTCTGCTGCGGCGGAAGCTGGATGGTTCCGGGAGATGCCATTGCCGCCAAGGATTGGGACCGCATCCGCGCGCTGTGCGCATCTGCGGTTCAGCTGATGCTGGGATTCGAGCTGGCTCATGTGGGCATCAACAGCGCCAATGAAGAGGAAGCCATGAAGACCGCCACCCAGATGGCCAAGCTGCTGGGATGGCCTGTCAAGCCGGGCAACTCTTCCATCTTTGCCGGAACCGGGGTTGAAGTCATGAAGACGCCGTTCCGCGGAACCAACGGACATCTTGCCATCCGGACCAACTTCATCAATCGGGCCAAGGCATTCCTGGAGCGCCAGGGCTTTGAGTTCGACGAGAGCAGTGCAAATGTGAAGGAAGGCCAGCTGAAGTCGGTCTATCTGAAGGATGAAATCGGTGGATTCGCAGTCCATCTCCTGCAGAAGTAATCGGGGACCAAATCAAATAGAAACAGGGGGAAATGGTCATTTTGCCATTTCCCCCTTTGCGTTTGTGCAGGAACAGGATGCCCGGTCATTCACCCATACATAGATGATCTGGGTGATAACAGATCGTTTTGC
>OMRS01000094.1 GCA_900313545.1 uncultured Eubacteriales bacterium
CGGCGGTTCATGGATAAGGTCCCGGAAGAGAAACATGGATGAACGGACAAGCTCAGGCAGCGGCTGCGCGGAACCCCCGCGCGGCCGCTTTTTTCTGTGTCCGGAGGATGGCTGTATGCAGCAGCCTCGGGAAGCGGCAGAAAAGTCTGAAGCATTCCTCCGGAAAAAACGACCAGAATCATATGATCCTGGCCTTGATTTTAATCCCCGTCACCGCCCTCAGCTGTCAGATGACAAATTATATGAGTCTGATTCTGCACATGATATGAGTCTTGGAGGGAAGCGGTTATCACACAATACACCAAATGGAAAGAAATGGAATCTTTATGGGTTATTCCAATCTTTTCCAAGAAAACGACGACGTTTCCTTCCTGACAGCACCGGCTGAGATGTCTTGTGCCTGAATATCTGAGAGGTTACGACCGGTTTCCCATTCTCCTGGCAGAATCATTTAATTTGCAAATCATTGCCGGATTCAGTCTCATTATCGTGCGTCTTCACAGCATGTTCAGGATGTTCATCGATTGTGCGGACAGGTTTGCCGGGCAGGGGAAACAGGAGAATCATGGAGAAATGGAGAAAAGCGGACTTGACAATCTGGAACGTTCTCTTGAAAACGGGCAGTGATTTGTATAAAATGAACGAATGAAAGCTGGAAATTTTCTTTTTCCCGCGGACATGAATAATTCGAAAGGAAGAATAGTCCATGTACAATATCGTTGGAGCGCTTTTTGCGAACGAGAGCGAAGCCCGCAAGGCGATGGCAGCCCTGTCCGAGAATCCTCAGATTAACGGCACCACCATTTATCAGATCTCCCTGATCAAGCGCGTGGAAGGCGTGCTCAAGCTGTGTGACAATTTCACTTCTGCCTATCTCAAAGCCGGCGACACCGTGAAGGGCGGCCTGATTGGCGGCCTGATCGGCGTCCTGAGCGGCCCCATTGGCCTGCTGCTGGGCGGCGCTGCCGGTGCTCTGCTGGGGAAAGCCGGAGACGGCAACAAGAAGGATACGAGTGCGGCTCTGATCGAGCAGGCGGCCCAGAAGCTGGAAGAGGGCGACATCGCCCTGATCGCGCTGGTTGAAGAGGAGAACGAGGGAATCCTGGACCATGCGATGGTGAAGTTCGACACGGTGCCGATCCGTTATGACGCGAAAGTCATCGCCAAGGAACTGGAAAAAGCCAAGCAGATGGAAGAGGAACTGGCCGCTCAGGCTCGCGAGGCCCTTCGCGAAGCCCAGAAATAAGACGGTATCCAACATAAACCTAAGGAGACTGCAAACCGCTGCAATCGCGGTTTGCAGTCTCCTTTTCTGATGCAGGGAAAACGCCTGCCCGGTGCGCGGCATTGGCAGGGAAGGCTGAAATATCAGGGCATGAAAACCTCTGTGCTCCTCATGGTTTCCGCCACGTCCCTCCGGCTGAAGCCGGGAACAGGCACAGATGGGGAGACCATAGAAAAAAGCCAGGGAAAAATCCCTGGCAGGAGAGGATGCTTACTTGTTGATCTCGAGAATCTTGTCGCGCAGCTCTTTTTCGAGACGGCCCAGTTCAACGGAGGCTTCCTCGCGCTTCCTGGCGCCTTCGCGCTGAATGGCCTGAACCTCGGTCAGGGTCTCGATGAGGCTGGTGTTGGCCACACGGATGGTCTCCATGTCGATGACGCCGCGCTCGGCCTCGCGTGCCGTTTCGATGGTGCCCACCTTGAGACGCTCGGCATTGCTCTTGAGCAGATCGTTGGTCATATCGGTGACCGCCTTCTGAGCCTTGAGGGCTTCCTCGGCGTGCTGCATGCCCAGGGCGATGACCATCTGGCTCTTCCACAGGGGGATGGTGTTGGCGATGGTGGACTGGATGCGCTCGGCAAGCACGTTGTCATTGGTCTGCATCAGGCGGATCTGAGGCCCGGTCTGAACGCTGACCATGCGCGTGAGCTTGAGGTCGTGGACGCGCTTTTCAAAGCGGTCGATGAGCTGGGCAAAGTCATTGGCAGTCTGGGCATCGGCGGGGTCCGCCGTCTCCTGGGCTTTGGCCAGCAGCGGAGGCAGGTCCTCCTCGCGGAGCTTCTTGAGCTTCAGCTCGCCCGCGATGATGTACAGGGTCAGTTCATGGTAGTACTGCTCATTCTCGCTGTAGAGGCCGTCAAGCATCTGGCTGTCGGAGATCAGCTGCTTCTGGTGTCCCTGCAGGGTATCCACGATGGTCAGAACGTTCTCTTCCACGCGGGTGAACTTGGCCTTCATCTGAGTCAGGTCAGCGGCGCCCTTCTTGAAGAGGCCGAAGAAGTCAAAGCCCTTCTTGTTGTCCTCGACGGTGAAGCCCTTGAGCTCGGTGACCAGCCTGGAGAGCATGTCGGAGATGGCGCCGGTATCCTTGGTCTTGACGTCTTCAAGGATCCTGTCGGCAAACTTGGAGATCTTCATCTGGGCGGCGTTGCCGTACTTGAGCACGGTCTCGCTGTTGGAGATGTCGATGCGATCGACAAATGCCAGAACGGCCGCCTGCTCCTCGGGAGTCAGGTTGTTGAAGTTGAGGGCGTCCTCTTCCTGGGAGACGGGCTCGATTTTGACCTGCTCGGCGGCGGGCTGTGCATCGGCGGGAGCTTCCTGAACAGCAGCGGCTGCGGCAGCTTCAACATCCTTCACGGCAGCCTGGACATTCTGTACGGCTTCGTCAGCGGTTTTGGCTTCGGCCACGGCGGCTTCCTGCTCCTCATCGCCTGGCAGGACCAGCGTGGGAATGACCTTATTGTCCATATACATCAACCTCCTGAATAATTATAGATTATTAGGGTAATGTCCCTTTGTGGCCATGATACACCTTTTGACAGGGGGAGTAAAGCTTTTCTTTCTTATGGTTTTGTGATAAAATCCCTGTAAAAAATCAGGGAAAGAAGGTCAGATATGGACGATTTGCGGCGCAGGGAGATGCTGGTCGCGGACGGTCTTCTGCTGCTGACGACACTCATCTGGGGAAGCGCCTTTGCGGTGGTGAAGACCTCCCTGGATGTCTTTGCCCCCGCCCAGCTGGTCTTCTGCAGATATGCCATCGCCTCCCTGGCGGGAGCGGTACTGTTCTGGCCGCATCTTCGCCATGTGGGGCTGCGGGAGGTGATGCAGGGCGCCGAGGTGGGGCTGGTGCTGGGCATGGCCTATCTCGTGCAGACCATGGGCCTTAAGGAGACCACCGCCGGCAAGAACGCCTTCCTGACCACCATTTATGTCCTTGCGGTGCCCATGCTGGGGGCGCTCTTCCTTCGCGAGAAAATCCGCAGGAGGACCTGGATGGCGGCCTGCCTGATGCTGGCCGGTATCGGGGCCCTGTCCCTGGACGGGGAAAGCGGCGGCCTGACCCGGGGGGACCTGCTGACGCTGCTTAGCGGGCTGTTTTTTGCCCTGCACATCATCGAGGTGGACCGCAGGCAGAAAACCATGGACAAGTATGCCCTCATCGAGCTCCAGTTCATCTTCTGCTGCCTGACGGCCCTCCTGTGGCACCTGCTCCTGGAGCGGGGAGCACCGCCCCTTCGTCTGGAGCGGGGCCCGGTGATGGGCCTTCTGTACCTGAGCATCTTTTCCACGCTGGGCGGCATGTCCATGCAGAACATCGGGCAGAGCATGACGCCCGCCAGCCACGCCTCGATCATCCTGTCGCTGGAGTCCGTGTTCGGCGTGGCATTTTCCTGCCTGCTGCTGGGGGAGCGGCCCACGGTGATGATGTTCATCGGCTTTGCGCTCATTTTCATCGCGCAGCTGTTCAACCAGCTGGATTCGGCAGAAATCAAGGAAAGGGGACAGGCGGAAGCCTAGACAACCATGAAGATGAAGAAGAAACAGGGACTGGCACTGCTTGTTGTGGTCATGTGCCTGGTCATTTTCTCCGCCGTCGCGGAGCAGGACGTGAAGCATTACCTGATGCTTGGTGAGGACGGCTATGACAAGGTCATCAGGGAGGATGCCCGCACCGACACGGTGGTGCTGGTGACCCTGGATACCCGGTACAACCGGATCATCTGCACCTCCATTCTCCGGGACAGCATGATCACCTCCCTGCGGGGGAACCCCATCAAGGTGAACGTGCTGTACAAGAACCTGGGCCTGGACGGGATGGTGGAGTGCATCGAGCGCGCCCTGAAGATCGACATCGAGGGTGCGATTCTGGTCAACTTTGAGCATGTGAAGCCGGTCATCGACGCCCTGGGCGGCGTGGACCTGCAGATCGACATCAATGAGCTGATCGCCATCCGCAAGATCCTGCTGGGGAAGGACCCGAACATGCCCACCTCCCCCGGGATGGTCCACATGACCGGCAGAATCGCCCTGGCTTACATGCGGGACAGGAGCACGGGAATGGGGGATTTCTCCAGGACCCAGCGCCAGCGCAAGGTGGTCCGCCAGCTCTTTGACAAATGCCGCAGCCTCTCCCTGCCGGAGCTGATCGATGTGTACAACAGCGTCAGCGCGGGCATGGTGACCAACCTGTCCCAGATGGACATCATCGGGGTCATGGCCAGGGGCTACCAGCTGGTGGATGCCCACGCGGATTTTGTGGATTACCATATTCCCCAGCCGGGGACCTATTCCTACACCACACTGGACGGATCCTCCGTGCTCGATGTGAGGTGGAACAAAAACGGCGAAAAGTTCCGGGCGATGCTGGAAACGCCGCCCGAAGGAGAGACGAAATGAGAAAATGGATCGGAGTGCTGATGGGGCTCCTGCTGGCCCTGCCCGCCTGCGCGGAGAAGCTGGACCTGAGCCAGTTTGAAGGGGGAGAACCCCCGGCGGCGGAGGTCTGGGAGCAGGCCCCCATGCCCCACTGGTACCAGCGCCCGGACGGCAGCGACGCCCGGGTGCTGCCCGACGGCAGCGTCATCGTGACCCTCAGCGCCACGGGGGACGTCACCATCGGCGGGGATACCCGGAAGAAGGGAAAGACGGTCTTTGACAAGCAGCTGGCCAAGCAGCCCTCGGGACTGGCCTTTCCCCTGGAGAACGTGAAGAGCATCTTTGAGGAGGATGACCTGACCCTGGTCAACTTCGAGGGGACCCTCACCACCACCAGAAGCGCCACGAAGAACACCTACTCCTTTGCGGCGCCGCCCCAGTACGTGGAGGTGCTCACCAGCTCCGGCGTGGAGGCGGTGAGCCTGGAAAACAACCATGTCATGGACCACGGTGAGGCGGGGTACGCCGAGACCTGCCAGACCCTGCAGGCGGCGGGGGTGCTGTACTGCGGGCATCTGGGTCCCGCGGTGTTCACCACGGACACCGGTGTCAGGGTGGGGCTTCTGGCCTACCAGACCTTCAACGGCAACTACAAGAACATCTATGAGAGCATCGAGGGGGATATCGCGGCGCTCAGGGGCCAGGGCTGCCAGATCGTCATCGTGTCCTACCACTGGGGCGAGGAGCTCGATTATATTCCCAATGAGCGGCAGGTCCCCCTGGGACGGGCCACCATCGACGCGGGCGCGGATCTGGTGCTGGGGCACCACAGCCACAGGATGAATCCCATCGAGGTGTACAATGGCAGGTACATCTGCTATTCCCTGGGCAATTTCTCCTTCGCGGGCAACGTGAAGCCCAAGGACATGGACACCTTCATCTATCAGCAGCGCTTCAGGGTTTTCCCGGACGGGCATGCGGAAAATGCCGGGTTCAGGATCATCCCCTGCTCCATTTCCTCCATTCCCAAATCCAATGACTTCAAGCCCACGCCCAAGCAGACCCGGGAGGAGAAGGATGCCCTGCTGAACCGGCTGTATGAGCTCAACGGGAACTTTGAAAAGAAATACAGAAGCCTGGGTGTCACCGCGGTGGGGATCTATCCCACCGAATGGGACGCGGTGGCCCTGCAGTGAGCCGCCATGACTGTCCCCCGGACCTGTGGGAGCTGCTGGAGCGGCTTGCCCGGGAAACCGGCCGCAGCCCCATGATGGCGGCGGCGGGGCGGGTTTCCCGGAGGTACAGGGAGGAAAAGGGAACCTCCCGGACCCTGAGGCGTCCTGAGGAGGCCCTGGCATATGCGCTCTCCCGGATGCCGGCCACCTATGGGGCGGCCCACGCCGCCCTGGAGGAGGCGCTTGAGCTGACGCCGGGGGTCAGGTCCCTGCTGGACTGCGGCTGCGGCACCGGAGCGGTGGTGCTGGCCGCGGGGGAGCTGACGGCCCTGCCGGAGTGCCGGGCGCTGGAGCGGGAAAGCGCCATGCGGGAGGTGGCGGCAAGGATCTTTTCGGAGCTGAACGTCCCCTGCGTCCCTGAAGAGGGGGATGTGCTGACCTCCCCGCTGCCCGGGGCGGACCTGGTCACCTGCGGCTACGTGCTGGGGGAGCTGGCCCCGGAGGACCGCCTCCGGGCGGCGGAGCGGATGTTTGCCGCCTGCCGCAGGGGGCTTCTGCTGCTGGAGCCCGGAACCCCTGAAGGGTATCTGACCCTTGCCCGGGTGCGGCAGCACCTGGAGGCGGCGGGCGCCCGCGTGGCCGCCCCCTGTCCGGGGCGCTGCGCCCTGCCGGAGGGGGACTGGTGCCACTTTGCCGTGAGGGTCCAGCGCAGCCGGACCCATCGCCAGCTGAAGGAGGGCAGCGCGCCCTTTGAGGATGAGAAGTTTGCCTGGCTGTACCTGACCCGGGAGGACGTGAACCCGGGAGGGGCCAGGATCCTGCGCCACCCCAGGGTGGAGAGCGGGAAAATCACGCTGCGCCTGTGCGCGGACGGCAGCGTATGCGACCAGGAGGTCAGAAAAAAGGACCCGCTGTGGAAGCGGGCCCGGAAATGCGCCTGGGGAGAGAGGCTTTAGCGAAGGTCAAGGACGCCCGCCCTGCGAAGCGCGGGCCGGATGGCGGCATAGAAGATGGGCGCCACGATGGTGGCAAAGAGCGCGTTGATGGCGCTGCCCGGCAGCTTGCTGAGCATCTTGGCCAGGGTGCCGGACATGGTGAGGCCGTTGACGCTGAGGCCGAAGATGAAGGTCTTGAGCATGTACAGGGCCACATAGGCAAAGGCGCCCGCGGCGCTTCCGAGGACGATGAGGGCGTGGTCGCTGCCGGACATGGGCTCGCGGGGCAGGATCCTGTAGGCGATGAGGCCCGCGATGAGGCCGATGGCGCCCTTGCTCACAAAGGTGATCAGGCACTCCGCGCCGTAGCCGGCGACGATGTCATACAGCATGGACCCGATTCCGGAGGAAAGGAATCCCGCGGCAGGCCCGAACAGCAGCCCGGACAGGACGCACAGGGCATTGGTCATGTGCACCTGGGTCCCCAGGAACGGGAAACGGAAATAGTTGAGCACGAAGATCATGGCGGACATCATGCCAATCACGGTGATGGAAAGCGTGGCATGCCGCGAGGCGGCGGAGCTGTTCATGGAAAGCCTCCCTTTCTCTTGTTGAATGGGAGCAGTATAGCACAATCTGGCGTGACGTGAAGAGCCAGATAATGAAAGTTTACCCATGCCAGATGATCTGGAGAACGGAGAACACAGAATACATGAAACAACGTCGGATAGCCCTGTTCGCAGGCCTGAGTTTCCTCGTGTTTCTGGGATATTCCCTGTACATGAGGGTCGGACTGGAGCGGCTTGCGCAGGGGCAGGAATGGATGATGTCCCTGATTTTCACAGGGATTTTTTCTGTTTCCCTGCTTCTTGCGGTGAAACTGGCCTGCAGAACCCGCCGGGAGATGGTGCAAACTGGCATGGTCATCTTCCTGTCGCTGACGGCCAGACTGGTGATGCTGGATTTTGTCTCCAGCGACTACACCTCCTTTCTCAGCCTGTGGACCGAGATCTTCCGGAAGGAGGGCTTCCGCGCGCTGGGAGAAAACATCGGGGACTACAACCTGCTCTACCAGTACGCGCTGCTGATGATCGCCAAAGGGCCCCTGCCGGACCTGTACATGATCAAGGTGTTTTCCCTCGTGTTTGACTATGCGCTGGCCCTGACGGTCATGCAGCTGGCGGGACTCTTCGGGGGAGAGAAGGCAAAGCTGCCGGCGCTGTATGTGCTGCTGCTGCTGCCCACGGTGCTGCTGGATGGCGCCTGCTGGGGCCAGTGCGACAGCGTGTACGCGTTTTTGATCATGCTCTCCCTGTACCTGCTGAAAACGGAGCACCCCGTGGGCGCGGCCAGCGCGCTGTCCCTGGCCTTTGCCTTCAAGCTCCAGACCATCTTCTTCTTCCCCGTGGTGCTGCTGGCACTCTTTACCGGGGAATACCGGCTGCGCCATGCCCTGGCGTTTGCGGCGGCCTACCTGGTGACCCTGATCCCCGCCCTGATGGCGGGGCGGCCCTTCATGGATGCACTGTCGGTCTATGCCAACCAGTCCATGGGGCAGTACTACCACCGGCTGACCTACAATGCCCCCAGCCTCTACACCTTTTTCCCCATGCTGCACATCGCCAGCACCCAGGAATTCACCTGGATGAGGTACATCGGGGGGATCAACAGGGACGGGACCAATGAATACCTGACGGAGGCGCTGTTCCCCACGCTGCAGAATGCGGCGCTGCTGGCCAGCGTGCTGCTGGTGGGCATCCTGGTGGTCTACTGGGTTGTGCACAGGGACCGGATCCGCCGGGAGGACACCCTGAATTTTGCCCTGTTCTGCGCGATCCTGCTGCCCTTTGTCATGCCGAAGATCCATGACCGGTATTTCTATCTTGCCGACATCCTCTCGGTGCTCTATGCCCTGCAGCGAAGGGACAGGCGCTTTGTCCCGGTACTGGTGGTCACCGCCTCCCTGATGAGCTACACCACCTTCCTCATGCGCCAGAGGCCCTTTGACGAGCGGGTGCTGAGCCTGATGATGGGCACGGCGCTGGTGGTGTGCGGGCGGGACCTGCTGTTGACCATGCGCGCCCGCGCGGGGAGGGTGGAAGCATGAACAAGAGAAAATGGATGGAGATGCTCCTGCCCCCGGTCCTGGCGCTTGTGTGCGCCGGCGGGTTCTTTGCATGGAACATCCGCCTGGGGCCCCTCAGCAACCTCAACGATATCGGCGGCTGGGACAGACGGCTGCTGTTCATGACCGCCGCCTCGGCGGTGCTCTTTGCGCTGCTCCTGCTGCCCTTTGCCCTTTCCCGCTCCCGGGGCGTGCTCCGGGTGCTGCTGCGCCAGGGGATCCTGATGGCGGGCATGGTCATCTACCTTCTGGCCATCAACCAGAAGACCTACGCCTATACCACCCAGATCCAGCCATTGCTGCGAAAGCTCCAGGCCGGCGGGCTGGGCGCGCTGCCCGCGGACAGCCCTGTGAGCGCCCCCATGGCCCTGCTGCTCATGGGCGTGACCCGGTTCCCGTCCTATGATATGTACAGCGTCAAGCTGGTCAGCGTGTTCTGCGTGCTGGCCGCCGCCTGCATCGCCGGACATCTGGCGGATGAGGAGCGGATGGGCCTTCGGGCGGAGGCGACGCTGGTGCTGTGCGTGATTCTGCCCCAGGCCTTTCTGTCCTCCGCCTGCGCGGCGCAGCTGGACAGCGTGGCGCTGCTGTTTGCCGCCCTCGCCCTCCTGTCCTGGCGCAGCGGGCGCCGGACCCCGGCGGCGGTGCTGCTGGGGGTCGCCGCCACGCTGAACCTGGTCTTTGCCGCAGGCTTTGTCCTGATGGTCCTGGAGGGGGGACGCAGGGAGCTTCTGCCGGGCCTGTGCCCCGCGGCGGCGGGGGTGCTCCTTTGCACCCTGGCCGGGCTGTCCCCGCTGAGGGCGGCAGGCAGCCTGCTTGCGCCGCTGCTTTCCCCGCCCTTTGCCAAGGGCGGCATGCCCACCCTGGCCTCCATCATTCCCTACGCGAGGCCCTCGGAGATGCCCTCCTGGTTCCTGATTCACGCGCTGCCCCATGCCCAGCTGGAGGTGGAGGAGACCCTGGTCTATACGCCGGAGCATGTGGTGCTCCTGCAGCGGGGCATGGCGGTGGCCGGCCTGGGAGTGCTGGCGGCCCTGCTGCCCCGGATGCTGGAGCGGCTCCGGGGGAACGAGCGGCTCCTCGGGGTCCTGCTGCTCTCGCTCATGTGCGTGCCGGGCACCTCGGCGGCCTGCTGGCTGTCGGTGTGCTTTGTCGCGGTGCTGATCGTGCAGAAGGGGCCCTCCCGGCTGCGCATTCCCGCGGCGGCGGTGCTGCTGGGAATCGCGGGGGGCGCGGCGTATCCCGTGACGGGGGAGACCATGGTGCCCGCCGGGGCGCTGTGGCTGGGCGCCATTGTGCTGCTGCTGGGGATCGCCGGGGTGATCCCGTTCCCGGGAGGTGCCCGCGATGGAGAATGAGCGCAGGGTCCGCCTGATGATCCGAAGGGGACAGGACAGGCACGCCTGCTTTGCGCGGATGCGTGAAGAGGGGGAAGCCCTGATCTTCGCCTATTCGGACCGGGGCGGCGAGGGAGAATTCCCGGTGGTCCTGAGGCTGGGCGGCGGGCGCATGGAGATCACCCGGGAGGGTGAAATGAAGGGGACGCTGGTCCTGGAGCCCGGGAAGCGGCACGCCTTCGCCTATGAAACGCCCTACGGGTCCTGGCCCATGGAGGCACGGTGCAGCTTCCTGACTTTCAGCAGGGAGGGACGGCGGGCTGAGGCCGCCTATGAGATTTTCTCCGCGGGAGAGAGAACGGTGCAGCAGGTGATGGAGCTGATATGGAAAGACTGACCGGGATCCGGTGCCGAAATGAAATCCGCGGACTGCTCAGGGAACGGGCAGTCCGCGGATTTGTGCGTTTTTCGGATCAGGAGGGGCTGCTGGCAAGCGATGCCCCCAGATGGAACCGCTCCCTCGGGGACCTGGGGGAGGACCTTGCGCAAAGGGGCTACCTCCACGTCCTGCAGGGGGAGCTGCTCCTTGTGACGCCGGGGCCGGAGCTGCTGTGCAGAAGGTGCGGGGAGATTCCCCCGGCCCTTCCGGAGCTTTCGGAGGACGCCCCCCAGCGGCTGTTCCTGGCCGCGAGGTTCCTGCGCTTTCCGGCGGAAAGGCCGGACAGGGACGGGGTGGAGCTGTGCGCTCTGGCCATGAAGGCCAGGCAGGATGAGGCCAGGTGGCTCCCCCGCCTGCGGGAACACGCCGCCCTCATGCAGAGGCGGCGCAGCACGTCGGGGTTTGCCCAGGCGGGCCTTCTGCTGCTGGAAGGGGATCAGGAAAGCTGTTTCTCCCCCAGCATGAGGGTGCAGTAGCGGTGGGTGTCGATGGTGATGTGGGGATGCGAGAGGATATACTCGATAATGGCATCCGCCACGTCCACCAGGATCTCCCGCACGGCGGGCGCTGAGGAGACCATGTCGTATCCGCTGGAGCCGTGACTCCTGTAGGAATTGACGCAGACGATGATTTCCTCGTCATCCGCGACGGGGACGCCGTTTCGCGTGAGGGAGACAATGCGCTGCCCCACGGGCCGCAGGATGTCCACCACATAGTCAACGCCGGAAAAATAGTCGTAGTTGTAGTGCTGGAGCTTGGGCTTGGTGAAGAGGTTCCCGTAGGTGACGCCGCCCTTGCCGTCCGGTGCAAAATACGCCATGGTATGCTCGATATAGCTGCGCAGGGTGGCGCCGGTCATGCTCAGGTTGACCAGCGTGTTGGCGTAGATATAGGTGGAGACCACGTCCCGGATGGTGACCACCTGGGGAAAGCCCTTGTAGCTGTTGGGCATGGCGCAGGTGGCCACCTGCGCGCCGCTGACGGCGAGCTGGACGGTGTTGATGAAGTTGGCCAGGGGGTTCCCGTGAATGGCGGCCTCCAGATGGTCCATGGCGGGAAGGGGACGGTCCAGAATCCCGGCGGGGGAGTCGAGCCACTGCTGCAGCCGCCGGTTCAGGGCGGAGAGCATCCGGCAGCCCTCCTCGAGGGCGGGCAGGGCCCCCGTTTTGAGGGAGGAGGTAAAGCGGATGCGCCCATCCTCCTCCACCCTCGCATCAACGGCACAGCAGTGCCTGGCCATGTCCGAGGGCTGGACGGTCCAGGTGCCGTTCAGGCTGAGACCGGGCACGGCCAGGTGCTGATGACCGGTTAAAATCAGGTCATAGTCCAGCTCCCGGCACATGCGGCAGGC
>OMRS01000180.1 GCA_900313545.1 uncultured Eubacteriales bacterium
AGCGTATAGTGCTGACGGCCGGTTTCATCCTCGCCCAGCAGGCTGCCGGCCGGGATCAGGGGGGTGTCCTCCTTCTGGAGCAGGGTAAAGTGCACGGCGCAGTTCCCGAGGGCGGTTTCAGGAAGGGCCAGCGTCCGGTGGGCATGAGGCGCGATGTCCAGCATCTCCTCCGGGATTTCACCGGAAAGGAGCTCTTTTCCGTCCCTCAGGACGCTGTAGCGGATGGACACGGCGTCTCCCAGACGGGTGAAGTCCAGCAGGTTCCAGATGTCGTAGATGCCGTCGGAAAGAGCGGTGATGCGGGCGGGACGCAGGACGTTGCGGTATTCCAGCAGTCCTGTGTGAGGGACACGGTCGGGCCGGACCAGACCGTCCACGCAGAAGATGCCGTCATGGAGGCTTTCACCGGAATCCCCGCCATAGCCGTAGAGCACCCGGCCGTCCTTTTTCCCCAGAACCACGGCATGGTCGCACCATTCCCAGATGAAGCCGCCGCAGTGGCCCTCGTGACGGTGGAAGCACTGGAAGTAATCCTCCAGGTCCCCGGGACCATTGCCCATGGCATGGCCGTATTCGCACAGAATGTAGGGCTTGCCCAGACGACCTTCGTCAAAGTAGCGGTCGATCTCCTCGATGGTGGGGTACATGCGGCTGTACAGGTCCAGGTCATCCCGGTTGATGTTGCGGCCGATGGGGGCGAAGCTGGCTCGCTCGTAGTGGGTCAGGCGGGTGGGGTCAAAGGCGCGGGTCCAGGACAGGGCGCGGTCCATGTTGACGCCCATGCCGGATTCGTTGCCCATGGACCAGATGAGAACGCAGGTGCGGTTGCGGTCCCTCAGCACGCTGCGCTGCACCCGGTCCAGCATCACCTGTCCGTAGACCGGATCGTCGGCCACCTGGTTGTACAGGGACTCGTCATAGCCGCCCTCGGAGGAGGCCACGCCATGCACCTCCAGGTCCGCCTCGGCGATGACATAGAAGCCGTAGCGGTCGCACATGTGCAGGAACTCCGGGGCATTGGGGTAGTGGCTGGTGCGGATGGCGTTGATGTTGTGCTGCTTCATGAGACGAAGGTCCCGCAGCATGTGTGCGCTGTCCACCACCGGGCCTGTTTCAGGATCGCTGTCGTGGCGGTTGACGCCCTTGAACTTGATGGCCTGGCCGTTGACCTTCACCACGCCGTGGTCGATGTGGATTTTACGGATGCCCACGGGCTCCGCGATCCATTCCTCCCCGCAGTGAATCAGCAGGGTGTACAGATACGGATCCTCCGCATTCCACAGATGGGGATTGCGGATTTCAAACTCGGCCCGGGGGCCTTCGAGGGTCTCGAGCTCACGTCCGCGGGCATCCAGCAGCGTCCAGGTGATCTGCGCATGCGCCTCCCCGACGATGCCGGCCCGCAGAATGGCACGGTTTTCCCCGAAGAGGGGGGTGGTGGTGATCTGATAATCCGCAATCCCCTGCGGATCGCGCTCGAGCAGGTAGACGTCCCTGAAGATGCCGGAAGTGCGGAACTTGTCCTGATCCTCAAAATAGGTGCCGTCGCACCACTTGTGGACCACGACGATCAGGGTGTTCTCCCCGTCCGTCAGGGCATCGGTGACGTCAAACTCGGAAGGGCTGTGGCTGACCTGGCTGTAGCCGATGTACCGGCCGTTGAGCAGCACATGCAGACAGCTGTCCACGCCCTCGAAGACGAGAATCTGCCGGCCGCTTCCCGCGGGACGGGGGAAGGTGCGCAGATACACGCCGGTGGGATTGCGGCGGGGCACATAGGGGGGATTGAAGGGAATGGGGAAGCGGAAATTGGTATACTGATGATGATCAAAGCCGTGGCACTGCCAGACAGAGGGGACGGGCAGGTCGGTGTTGACGGCACGGGTCAGATCCTCCGGCACTTCGTCCGGGCTTTCGTAGTATCCAAAGCGCCAGGTCCCGTTCAGCAGGGTGAAACGGGAGGAGGCGGAGCGGTCCAGGGTCAGCGCGCTTTCCCGGGTGGCATGGGGAATAAAATAGGCATGCGGGGGACAGGTGTTGACGTGGAGATGGAAAAGGTCCTGGTGATAAGCGGGAAGATTCATGAAAATGGCCTCCGTTATGATGTTTAGTCAGGCACAGTGTACATGGATTTTCACGGAAAAGCAATCCGCTCTTGTCCCGGGGAAACGGGGAATTTGATATGAAAGACGTGCAGCGGATTTTAAAACATGTGATTGACAGAACGGGGCTGTACTGATATTCTCTGCCTGTCCTAAAAATATGTGCATCATGACACCGTCGTGAACAGTCGCGCCTGCGCAGAGCGGGTCCTGAGAAGAGAAGGAGAACCCACCCTATGAGAAATACTGGAAGGCCACCTGATCCTGAACGGTACATTCTGGACCACTTTGACGAAGCCCTCCGGAAAGAGTATCTGAGGGTCTATGTTCAGCCGGTGATTCGGACCCTTTCAGGACAGGTGTGCGGCATGGAAGCCCTATCCCGGTGGCATGATCCCGAGTACGGGGTACTGCAGCCGGGTCTCTTTATTCCCGTTCTTGAGAACCATCGGCTGATTCACAGGCTGGATGCCTATGTGGTGGAACGCATCTGCAGGAAGCTTCACAGCACCCCCAGAGGGATGAGCGTGCCCATTTCCGTCAACCTGTCCAGACTGGATTATGAGCTGTGCGACATCTTCCGGATCGTGGAAAATGCGGTGCAGACCCACAGAATCCCGCGAAGCAGCCTGTGCATCGAGATTACGGAAAGCGCGCTGGCCCGAAATGAAGCCCTGCTGAGAAACTATATCAGGCGGTTCCGCGATGCCGGCTATCCGGTCTGGATGGATGATTTCGGCAGCGGATATTCTTCCCTGAACGTGCTCAAGGATTACGAGTTTGATGAGCTGAAGATCGACATGCGCTTTCTCAGCGACTTTCATACGCGCTCCAAACGGATTCTGGCCTCCATCGTTCATATGGCCAAGCAGATCGGCATCCAGACCCTGGCGGAAGGTGTGGAGACCCGGGAACACTACGATTTCCTGCGGAACATCGGCTGCGAGAAGCTCCAGGGCTTCTATTTCGGACGCCCTGTCCCGATGGACGAGATCGACGGGCAGGTCATGCGCAACGGTCTGCAGTGGGAGAACCCGGCGGAGCGGGGCTATTATGACGAGGTGGGGCGCATCAACGTTCTGAGTGCCACGCCCTTTGAGACCAGCACCAGCAGCCAGGATGTGACCACGGGCAGGGAGCTGAACAGCACGCCCCTGGCCATTATCGAGATGCGGGGAAACCAGGCACGGTCCCTGTTTCACAATCTGGCCTTTGAAAGCATGGCGACGGAAATCGGATGGCTTGAGCTGCTGGACACCAGCAGGCCCAGACCTCTTGACAGCTTTCCCCGTCACCTGTCCGGCCTGCTGGAGGAGACCCGCAGCATCGGGACGGGAAAGAACTTCTCCGTGTTTAATGACGAATACTACGCTTTTGAAACCCGAAGGCTGGCCAGGCACGGGGATACCTGCACCCTCCTCATGAGCGTGATGAACCTCTCCAGAACCAAGGAACTGGAGAGGCTGAACCAGCTGGATGAGGGACTGCGGTCCCTGTATGCCATGTATGATCAGGTCTGTCTCATAGACCTGTACGACATGACCATCGAGTCCCTGTACACGGGGGCGGCAGAGGACTGGCGGGACAAGCCGTCGCGCATAGAGACCTATGTGAAGAAGATGAGCTCGGAGCGGATCTTCCAGGATGACCGGGAGCGTTTTGTCCGTTTTATCCGGCCGGGCGACCTGGAGGACCGGATTCGAGAGAGCGGAACGGAATGCCTGAGCAGCCATCTGCGTGTACTGGCTTTCCACGGGAAGTATGTCTGGAAATGTTTCCTGCTGGTGCGAATCCGCGCAGACCGGTATTATCTGCTGATCCGCGACTCGGGCGGAGAAGTCCGGGAATTCCAGGATGCGTACATGGGCATCTCAAACGGAAGCGACAGGGACGGACTCAGTGCGGGAATGCTGTGGGCCAATGTCACCAGCCGCATTCCCATGAAGTTTTTCTGGAAGGACAGAAACCGCCGCTTTGCCGGCGCCAGCCGCAGCTTCCTTGAATTCTACGGATTTGAATCCGTGAATGAGATTCTTGGGAAAACGGATGAGGAAGTGGGATGGCACCTGCACCCGGATGTGTACCGGAATGCGGAGGAAAGCGTGATCCGGGAGGGGATCGTGTCCCGGGAGGTGCTGGGCAACTGCATCGTTAAGGGGGAGAGCCGCAACATCACGGCCAGTAAGATGCCCCTGTACAATCAGGAAGGCGAGATCGTGGGCCTGATCGGCTATTTCTCGGAAGTCAATGAGATGGAGACTGACGGGCAGAAGATGGCCCGTGTGCGCACGGACACCCTGACCGGCCTGCTCAATACCCGGGGCATCTATGAGGACCTGT
The DNA here is from genome assembly GCA_900313545.1 of uncultured Eubacteriales bacterium. Next base: position 4,443 of record OMRS01000180.1, read on the forward strand.
TCGGGTATATCGATGAGTATGACCGAAGGAGGCAGGATTTTGCCCGCATCGAAGTGGGAATTGAGGATTTTGCATCCATCAACCGGACGTATGGCTATGACTTTGGAGACAAGGTCATCCAGACGGTCGGGACCGAGCTGCTGTCCTGCTGCAAATCCACGGCAACCGTCGGACGGGTCATGGGCTGCTGCTTTCTGGTGTTCATGCAGATGACCTCTCAAAGTGAAGTGGACGGCCTGATGGAGGAGATCCATCGGATTCCGGAGAGAATCCGCATGGTGGACAACATCCCCGTCAATATTTTTCTGTCAGCGGGATACGCGCTTTACTCGGAGACCGAAAGCAGGGAAAACCAGGAAATCCATGCCCGGCTGCGCCGGATCACGGATGATCTGGAGCATGTTTCCGGAGATGCTCTGAGGGAAAACGCCGGACGGATTTTCCAGGTCTACGACAACCTGCCCATGGCCTATGCGGTCTATGACGTTCGCAGGATGGGAGACAGGGAAGATGCCGTGATCCTTTATGTCAACCAGGAATTCTGTGAGATGACCGGCATGAAGACGGAACAGCTGGTGGGAAGCCGTGTTAGCCGCCTTTTCCCCGAGGCAGGAAATGAATGGATGGGCCTGGCCAGAAGGGCTGCCTTCGAAGAAGAGAAGATCACCACGAAGCTGACCATTCCGGAAGCCCGGCGCGATTTCCAGGTGACCATTCATCCGGTCGTCGGCCCGGGACTGTGTGCCTTCACCTATCAGCCTGTCTACAGGGAAACGGAACCAGATGCAGAGGATTCACCGGAAACGCCGCAATCCTGATATGCTGCCGCCCTGACCTTTTCGGTCACGGCGGCTTTTGCCTTGAGACGGGTCACGTTCCTGAAGATGCCTGCACATCATGGAAGCTTCATTTTGCGGGAGGGGCGGTCTGCTGATCGATGAAAATATCAGCAGAACCCTGCGCCCGTCAGCGTGAAACCGGCCCAAGAGCGGTGACGGGGAACGGGGCATTGCCCGCTGTTTCATCTCCCGGATCTCCGGCGATGTCAGGCAAAGGGACGGCAGGGGGGACGAAACGGGAACATTTGCCGGGGAGCGCGCCGGCTCCTGCCGGTGATCGACAGCCAAAATACTATTGTTCTAGTGGACGTTATACGTTATAATTATCGGGACGAGTCTTCAGATTTACATGGCTCCTGTCTGTACCGCCCAGCCGATGAGCTGACTTCAAATCCGGATTATTCAGGATGCAATGATGGAGGAATAAACAGATGATCCATAAACTGATGTCGATGGCATATTGTGCCACAAGGCTCCCCGGTGCCCTGTCCTATATCCGTGAGGCTGACCGGTTATATCACAGTTCAAGAGAAACCATGATGACGCATCAGGAGGAAAAATACAGACGGCTTGTCCAGTATGCATACCATCACGTTCCCTACTATCACAGGATTTTTGATGGCATCGGCCTGTTTGAGGGCGGAAATCTCCGTGAGGACCGCCTGTCCCAAATCCCCGTTCTGACGAAGGAGACCCTGCGTGAGGAGCAGGAGAACATGTACTCCGACGAGATGAAGCTCCGCAGGCCCTATAGCGCGGCGACCTCCGGCTCCACCGGCATCCCGCTGACGATCTGGTACGATCGTCATTACATGGTCCGCAACCGGGCAGACAAGTTTTTCATGGGGCAGCTCAACGGGCGCGATCTGGGGAAACCGGAGCTCAAAATGTGGTTCAGGGACTTTGACCTGTATCAGAAGAATGGAAAGAACAAGGACCGATTCTATAACTTCTTCACGAACCGGACCTTCCGGCTGGCCTCGGTGGTCAGTGAGGAGGCCCTGAAGGAGTATATTGATACGATCAATGCTGTCAGGCCGGTCCAGATCTGGTCCAATCCTGCTCCGATTTTCGAGGTTTCCAAGTATATCCTCAGCTACGGAATCCGCGTCCACTGCCCCAGGTCCATCATTCTGACCAGCAACCCCCTTTATGATGAAATGCGGGAGACAATGCAGCGGGCCTTTCCCGGGACCTGGATCGTCGACCAGTATGGCGGCACGGAGTTTGGCGTGGTGGCCTGCAGCATCCGCGAGGGCAGGAACCTTCGGATCTTCGAGCATTCTGCCCGGGTGGAAGTCCTGGATGAGGCGGGAAAGCTGCAGCCCCACGGGACCGGAGATATCGTCATCACGGGGCTCAACAACTACAGCATGCCCCTCATCCGCTACAGGATGGGCGACATGGTCACCGTGCTGCCCTACGGTCAGGATAAGGAGGGCTCCTTCGGCTCGATCTCGCGGGTGATGGGCCGCAGGTTGTCCATGCTCAGGCGGCGGGACGGAACCAGCGTGACCGGTCTGCACCTGCGCGATCTTCTGACCAAGCCCTGGATCCGGACCTTTCAGCTCATCCAGCATTCCTATGACGATCTGGAGGCCATGGTTGTGCTGGACGGCACGCCGGAGCAGCACCGGGAGGACCTTGACCAGATTGCCTCTCAGCTTCGGAAAATCATGGATACCGAATGCCGTTTCACCTTCTGTGACAATCTTTCCCCTGAAAAGACTGGTAAATATTTCTATGTCAGAAGCAAATTGGAATAAACGGAAAGTCCAGAATCCCCTCGCCATGGCGACCATGGAGCTGCTGGGGTGCCTGTGTGAACTGGGGGACAGGGAAGCCCTTTCCCTGCGCTTGAATACCCTGCCGGTGAGTACCGGCTTTGGCAGGGAGCACGATGCTGCCCGCCGCATTCTCCTTGAGGCGCAGACCCGGGGCCTCAGGACCCTCGCCCTTCGCTCCGGCTGCGGGACCATTGTGGATTATCCCTGCAGCTGCCTGCACCGCCCCTTCACGTCAAAGGGCCTGTGCTACATCGGACTGGGCGCATCTGAAGTGCTGGATGCAGTAGGGGAGGCCTGGAAAGGGCCTGGCAGAAGCTTTTTCCCGGTGGACGCCACCAATCCCGTATCCATTATCCGGAGCCTGGAGAGTGCCGGCAGTTCCCTCTGCATTCTTTCCGCAGGGCTGCTTTCGACGGTGACGGATCCGGAGCTCAATCCGCTGTGCGGTATCGTCGGTCAGGCCCTGCGCCTTCACGGCGGCTGCTGGCTGACCCCGGATCCGGAGGCCCCCCGCGCCTTTATGGACATCCTGGAGGCCCTCTGCGGGGACCGGATGATGGATGTGCTCCTGAAATCCAACAACATGCGGCAATGGAGGATGCGGGGACAGTTTGACAATACCCTTGTCATCGACCCCAGATGGGACCATGAG
>OMRS01000038.1 GCA_900313545.1 uncultured Eubacteriales bacterium
CATCAACGTGGCTCTCCTGATTGTGGGATATCTGTTCCTGGGCCGTGGCTTTGCGTTATCAACCGTTTACTGCTCGATGCTCCTTTCCGTGCTGACGGCTCTTCTGGAAAAGGTGTGTCCCATGAACGCCCCCATGACCAGTGAGCCGCTGCTGGAACTGTGCTTTGCAGTTCTGCTCCCGGCGGTGGGATCTGCCCTGCTGTTTAACGTGGATGCATCCAGCGGAGGGACGGACATTATCGCCATGATCGTGCGCAAATACACCCATATGAACATCGGTATGGCACTCATGATTGCCGATGCCATGGTGACGATGGCGGCTTTTCTCATTTTCGGCCCCAAGACCGGTCTGTATTCCATTCTGGGCCTGCTGTCCAAGTCCCGCCTGGTGGACTACTTCACAGATGCCTTCCGTTCCAGAAAGTGTTTCCAGATCGTCACGGAAACCCCGCAGCCCATCGTAGATTTCATTACCCGGAACCTGAACCGGGGCGCTACCCTTGAGGATGTGCACGGTGCCTTTTCAGGACGCCACAAAACCATGATCATCACGGTTCTGACCCGGACACAGGCCCTCCAGCTCCGCAAATATATCCACACCGTTGATCCCCATGCCTTCATGGTGATCACCACATCCACTGAAATCGTCGGCAACGGTTTCCTAGCAAGCTGAGGTGGCCGGCGATGCAGACCAGCGGTTTTTCTGAAAGCTCCAGAGATTTCCTGTCCTCTCTCCTGTTTCCCCGGACCATCCGGACCAACCTGTCCGGAAGCATGCTCCGGATTCTGGCCATGGTGAGCATGCTGATTGACCACTTTGGGAAGATGTGCTTTCCCCAGATTCCCGAAATGAGGATCATCGGGCGGATGGCCTTTCCCATTTACGCTTACGGGATCGCCGTAGGGGCCGTCCATTCCCGCAATCTCCCCCGCTACCTTTCCCGCATCGTCCTTCTTGCCCTAATTTCACAGCCCCTGTATGCCCTGGGGATGGGACATGAGGTGCCGTCCATGACGGCGGTGCCGCTTTTCCCGAATCCTCTCAGAGCCATGGTCAACTTTTACCTTGAGAGCTGGTATTACCCCAGCATTCTTCTGCCTCTCAGTCTTGGGCTGCTGATTCTCATGTGCATCCGTCAGCGCAGATGGATACTGGCCATCGGCGTGTACGTGCTGTGCCATCGTTTCTCCTCGAGTCTGGATTACGGCATTCAAGGGATTCAACTGATTCTGATCCTCTATTTCACGCTGGAGCATCCACTGCTTCAACTGCTCTGTGCGGGACTCTTTCTCCTCAACTGGTCCTCGGGGGGAGGTTACCATGTCTTCTTTGGCATCGGCTTCCGTATTCAGATCTATGCCCTTCCTGCCGTTGTCCTGTGCGCGCTGCCGATGCGCCGTGATTTCCGTCTTCCCAGATGGCTGACGTATGGCTTCTACCCGGTTCACCTGGCGGTCCTCTCTGTCCTGACACATCTGTAGGTGAGCCCCTGATCGGACCGCTGGGATGGATGATCCACCGGGACAGGAGAAGCCCGGAGGGGGTGGAATTTAGAATTTCAAGTTTCACAAGATATTTCCCGAAAATTCTTCTTCAAAAAAGTGTTGACAGCGCTATACCACCTGTGTATAATACCGCATGTTGGAACGAGCTGTTCCTCTTGGGGAATTGTGTAACGGCAGCACCTACGACTCTGACTCGTATTGTCTAGGTTCGAATCCTAGTTCCCCAGCCAATGCCTCCATGGTCAAGCGGTCAAGACGCTGCCCTCTCAAGGCAGAATCATGGGTTCGATTCCCATTGGAGGTGCCAAACCTGACTTCGGGCAGGTTTTTTTTGTTGAAAAGGTCGGGTTTTTGCCCGGCCTTTTTGCTATTTCCTTCAAACTGCTGACCTTTTGAACCGCTTACATTCTCGTCCCGGGTTCCAGAAGGCCGGCGGTCTCGTACAGCAGTGCATTGCAGATTCCTGCCGCCACGTTGCTCCCTCCCTTTCGCCCCTTGGCACAGATCACGGGTATGCCGAATTTCCGGCAGGCCAGGAGAATCTGCTCCTTTGCCTCCACGACATGGACAAATCCTACAGGTACGGCAATTACCAGTGAAGGTCGCATGCCTCGTTCCATCTGCGTGCACAGGGACAGTAGCGCCGTCGGAGCATTTCCTACCACATAGATTCCCCGGGGATACCGGTCGGCTGCCAGTTCAACTGCTGTCTCGGACCGTGTCCTTCCTGTGGATTTGGCGCGTTCTTCCACTTCTTTTTCCCCGATCAGACAAAGCGCCTGTGCGCCCACTTTATGAAGCCCCATCCGGCTGATTCCGGCAAGCGCCATTCGGGTATCCGTAAGAAGAACACCTCCCGGAATGACCTCCCTGGCCCTGGCCACCGGGTCACCTTCAAATATCAGGTTTTTCGTGTAGTCAAAGTCTGCTGTCGTATGCAGCACGCGAAGGGTGACCGCCTCCGTCTCCGGAGGGAGGACAATGCCCATCTGCGCAAGTTCCTGGCGGATCAGTTCCATGCTCCGCTTTTCAATTTGCGCCGGGCTCAGCTTTTCCATCCCGTCTTCTCCTTTCCTGGCATGCCCCGACAAAACGCTCTGCCAGGGGCACATCACCAGCCATGCACAGATGAGGGAATCCCGCATACAGGGAAGGCGTTGCCACCCCGCAGGAATAGTTGTGGTTGCCGCTGGCCATGAGATCCGTACCGCAGAAGGTACTCTCCCAGTGATGAAACTCATGGGCGGGCACCTGCTCCCCTTTCCGGAAAAGCAGACTGTCCTCCCGGGCCGTCAGTTTCACATAACCAAAGCGCAGCAGCCGATGTCCCGCCACACCTTCACCCGGCAGCACACCGGCCATTTCGCAGCGCTTTCCGTCCACCCCTTCAAGGCCCTGCAGAAGATACAGAAAACCTCCGCACTCTGCCACTGTGGGCAGTCCTCCAAGGACCGCGCAGCGGATGCTCTCCCTCATGGAATCATTTTCCTGGAGCTGCCGGGCGTGAAGCTCAGGATAGCCTCCGCACAGCAGCAGTCCGTCGCAGGGAGGAAGTGACTTGTCACTCAGGGGACTGAAAAACAGAAGATCGGCGCCTGCCTCCTCCAGGGCTTCCAGGGTTTCCTGATAACAGAAACAGAAAGCTGCATCCCGGCTTACCGCCACCCGCACCCTGTCGTGGGCAGCGGGCACCGGGCTCTTCCTTTCTGCAGATGGCGCCTGTTCAGCAAGAGCGAGGATGCTCTCCGGGTTTCCGGTACGCGCCATCTGATCGCCCAGAGCCCGGATACGATGGCTCATTTCCCCCATTTCCTCAGGGCATACAAGGCCCAGATGTCGGGAGGAAAATGCAGCTGCTTCCATCGGAGGCAGAAACCCCGTCACCGGCAGTCCGGTTTCCGCCTCCAGCATGGGCGAAAGCCTTTGCGCCAGGGATTCCCGGCAGTCGCACAAAAACAGTCCCCGCAGCCTGTCCGGTTTTCTGAAAGCCTGCAGACCCCGGATCTGGGCTGCCAGCGTCACGCTGACGCCCGAGGGACGCAGACAAAGCAGCACCGGAAGATTTTCCGTCGCGGCGATCTCCCAGCTGCTGCCTTCAGGGGTCATTTTCCTCCCGTCAAAGTATCCCATGGCCCCCTCCACCAGGGCCACGTCTGCCCGCTGTCCGGCCAGAATCCGGTGCATCCGGCTGCCCTGCAGGAAGGGATCCAGATTGTGGCCTGCAATCCCCAGCACCTGCCGGTGAAAAAGGGGGTCCAGATAATCCGGACCGCATTTGAAGCTTTCCACCGACAGCCCGCGCCGGGAAATGGCGGCAAGCAGTCCCAGGGTGACCACCGTCTTGCCGCTGCCGCTGTGCAGGGCGGAAATCATCAGTCTCTTCATGCGTGACCTCCCCAAATGAGGAATACGGGATTTTCCGAACGGAGCAGGTGCACCTGTCCTGTCCGGACCGCCCGGGTCACCGCAATCTGGCAGCACTGGGGAGAGAGTCCAAGGGAGTTCATGGCGTCCATCGCCCGGTGGAGCGTCTCCAGCGTCACGCAGGTCAGGCATACCCTGCAGCGGGGATTGGCCTTCAGAGCTGCATCCAGAATGCCCTCCATGCGCCCGGCGCTTCCCCCGATGAACACGGCATCCGGCCGGGGCAGTCCATCAAGGGCTTCGGGGGCTTCTCCCGGGACGGGGCGCAGGCTCCAGGCACCAAAGCGCTGCCTGTTCTCCCGGATCAGGGAAAGGGCCGCTTCCTCCCGTTCCACGGCCCATACCCGGCAGGACAGGAGCGAAGCTTCCACCGAAATGCTGCCGGTGCCGGCACCCACGTCCCACAGCGTCTCACCTGGGCGCAGCTGCAGACGGGACAGGACACTGGCACGTACTTCACGCTTGGTCATGGGCACCTGTCCCCGCACAAAGGCTTCATCTTCGATTCCCGGAGGGACGCTCCTGTGTCCGGGGCATGGCGCCTCCAGCAACAGTACGCACAGTTTGTCAAACTCATCAGCGCACAGCTGCGCTGCGCTTCCGCACCGGATCCGCTCTTCGGGCATTCCCAGATTCTCTCCCGCAGCCACTTTCGTGTCCCCCAACTGTGCGTCCGTCAGTTCCCGGAGGTACCTGTTGACCTGCGAGCCGCCCCCGCAGAGTACAAACAGGGGCCTCCGGTCCATGATCTCCAGCAGGACATCCAATTCCCGTCCGTGAGCGCTGACCAGCTTCCAGTTCTGCCAGGGCCGCTGCAGACGGGCAGACAGCAGGGCCACTGAGGAAATCCCTGGCAGCACCTCGATCTCCGCCTTCCCGGACATCAGTTCGCACAGTCGGCCCATCCCGGAATGGAAGCCCGGGTCCGCTCCATAGAGCACGCAGGCAGAGTCTGGCGCTTCCCGCAGGAGAAGCTCCGCCGTTTCCCCGGGCAGCAGTGCCGCGCGGCACCGGGGATCGTCGCCAAAGGGCGCCAGCTGCCTCGGACTGCCCACGATCAGCTCCGCCTGGGACAGCAGTTCCTTTTCCCGTCCGGAGCGCTCCAGACCGGAGCCGAGTATGCTGAGTTTCATATTTCCGCCTCCCTGATCTCTCTGAGCAGCTCTTCAGGCGTGATGCCCGTTTCCTGAGGACGTGTGAGCACGATGACGGCGGTTCCGGTTTCCTCCGCCGCTTCCATCTTCTCCGGGAATCCCCCCGCGTTCCCCGATTCCTTGGTGACCATGTGCCGAATCTCAAGCTGCCGCAGCAGCGCCACGTTCAGTTCCCGGGAAAAGGGCCCCTGCATGGCCACGATGTGGCTGTGGAGGATGCCCGCAGCCTCGCAGGCTGAAAAGCTCTCGTGACAGGGAAGCACGCGGACATAGAGCCGCTCCCGGGGCAGCGCTGCATATGCGGCCAGTTCCCGGGTTCCCGTGGTCAGCAGGATGTTTCCCTCCGTACCGGAGAGCACGGCCGCCGCATCCCGGGCGGTGGCCACCTCCGTGTAGGGCCCGCCTGTGAAGGCGCAGGAGGAGCGAAGCACGCGCCGAAGGGGCACGCCCGTCTCCCGGCAGCAGTCCCTCAGGGTGGAGGATATTTGCTGCGCATAAGGGTGTGTGGCATCGATGCACAGTTCCATACCCGACAGCAGCGCGCGGATGGACTCCGGCGACTGCCGGCCCACCCGCACGCATATTCCCGGAATCCGGGAGAGGGCTTCCTCCCCGACCCTGGATACCACACAGACCGTCAGGTCATGGCCTGCCAGGGCCAGAGACAGCTCCCTGCCCTCCCGGGTTCCGCCAAAGAGCAGGATTTTCATCGCTTTTCTCCATATCCCCGGGGGGTCACCAGCCAGCCGCAAAGCTGCCGGGTGTCCCGGTTGCCCACCAGCACCGTGGTCCCCATGTCCGCCTCCATGGAGGAGAGATCCCCCAGGCAGCAGATGCGCGTTGACTCCCCTTCTCGTCCGATCCTGTGCGCCAGGCCGCAAAGGGTCTGCGCGGGAAGCTCCTCCAGCAGAATCTCAGCTGCTCTTATGAGACCTTCAGGCCTGTGCTTCGAGACGGGATTGTACAGCGCCAGTACAAACCCTGCGCGGGCTGCCAGACGCAGCCGCAGTTCAATGGTCTCCCAGGAGGTCAGCCGGTCCGAGAGAGAGACTGCGCAAAAATCATTCCCCAGCGGGGCTCCCAGGCGTGCGGCGCTGCTCAGCGCGGCAGTCACGCCCGGCAGCACGCGGATGCTGACCCCGGGATACTCCGGGGAAAGCTCGAGTGCAGGGGACGCCATGCCGTATACGCCCGCATCCCCGCTGCACACAAGCGCCACCCGTTCGCCCGCTGCGGCACGCTCATACGCCCGCCTGCAGCGTTCCACCTCCCGCGTCATGCCGGTCATCAGCACCGGCTTTTCCGGATAGAGGGGGGCCACCATCTCGATATAACGCTCGTAGCCCACCAGCAGATCGGCCTGTTCAAGGGCAGTTCTGACCTCCAGGGTCATTCCCTCCGGTCCGCCCGGTCCCAGGCCTGCAATGATCAGTTCTCCCATTTGATTCCCTCCAGTCCCATCTCAGCCGTTGTGGTTTTGCGGCCACCGCCAGTGTTACCCCGCTGCCGGCACGCTTGCCGACAATCAGCTCTCCGCCCCCGGCCAGCACGGATGCCCGCTCGCATACATTGTCCACCCCCGTCACCTTCCGGACAAAGTCAGAGGCTGTAAATCGCCCCGGCAGGGCAGACAGTTCCGTACTGGAAAACGTACGCAGTGCGCAGGAAAGCCTCCTGCACAGGCTCAGGATGGCCGGCTCTTCCGCCTTGAGGTCCAGGGTCGCCACCGCCGCAAAGCGAAAGGGAGATATGCCTGTTTCCGACAGAAGGTGTTCAAAGGCCGCCATGACCGCCTCTTCAGTAATCCCCTTCCGGGTCCCGATTCCCAGCACCCGGTCCCGGGGCCAGAGTCTCAGTCCCGGGCCGGAAAGTCCGATGGACAGATGGACCTCCTCTCCGGAGGTTGCCATGTGGAGTCCCGGCGGAAGGCTTCCTTCAATCTCCACCGCGGAGCACACCGCCACGGGGTCCCCCCGCAGCAGGCGCGAGGAGACCTGCCGGATGGCTTCCGGGTTTTCCACCGCCAGGTCCTGCTGCCTGGCCCACAGGTCCACTGCAAACACCCCGCGTAGGTCCGTCGCGGTGGTAATGACCGCAGTGGCTCCGAGAACGCCGGCCATCTTCCGCGCCAGGTCGTTGGCGCCGCCCAGGTGCCCGGAGAGCAGCGGGATGACATATCGGCCCTCCTCGTCGATGACCAGGACCGCCGGATCCACATCCTTGCGCCGAATAAAGGGAGCAATGGCACGCACGGCAATCCCCGCGGCGCCGACATAGATCAGTACCCTGCCCGTTTCAAAGTGCCTTTGGGTCCACTCCCTGAGCCCCTCTGAAGGGCATCGCTCCAGGGTCAGGCCTCCAAAGGATTCCGCGAGGCGCCGCCCTGTTGTCTCGCCCCGGTCCGTAAAGGCGGTGATGGCCCCCTTCATGCGCGGCCCCCTTTCCGGTAGCCCGTGGTAAAATCCGGATGGTACAGACAGCTGCGTTCCCCCGCGCCGCTCAGAAAATCACCCACCGCAATGAGCGCCGTTCGGGTGATGCCCGCCTCCCGGGTCCTCCCGGCCAGCTGACACAGGGGGCAGCGAAGGATGCGCTCCTCGGGCCAGCTGGCCTTGTAGACCACGGCTGCCGGGGTATCTTCCCGGTAGCCGCCCGAGAGCAACTCCTCCTGGACCCGGTCCACCAGTCCGGCAGAGAGGAAGATCACCATGGAGCAGCCGTGAACAGCCAGTGCCCGGAGAGATTCCGTTGAGGGTGTCCGCCCGGACAGCCGGGTGATAATCAGGCTCTGGCTGACTCCGGGCAGCGTATATTCCGCCCCAAGAGCGGCAGCCGCCGCGCTGAAGCTGGACACCCCCGGGGTCATGTCCCAGGGAATGCCAAGCGCGTCCAGTGCGTTCATCTGTTCCCGGACCGCACCGTAAAGGGACGGGTCCCCGGTGTGCAGCCGGACCACCTCACGTCCCTCCTCCCGTGCCGTGGCACACAGCTGCACCACCTGCTCCAGGGTCATCTCCGCGCTGTTGACAAGCCGGGTCTCCTCCCGGCACAGGGTCAGTACCTGGGGCGACACCAGGCTTCCGGCATAAATCACCCAGTCCGCCTGTTCCAGCAGCCTGGCGCCGCGCAGGGTGATCAGGTCCGGCGCTCCCGGGCCAGCTCCCACAAAATGCACCATTACAGCTTCACCCCCATTTCCCGCATGAGATCGCCGGCCCCCGGCGTGACCGCAAGGACTCCTCGGTCATTTGAAAACAGCACGGCACCGGCACGCAGGGTCTCCGGAAGCCGGGACTCCAGTCGTCCCTTGATCGCTTCCCCGATGCGCGCCATCACCTGGGGCAGCACACCGAAGGCCTCCAGCAGTCCAAGCGCCTCCTGAGTGGTGGCACATGCGAGAATCTTCGAAATACCCGGCGCTCCCACCCCGCACAGCGCGGCATAGACGCCGAGAATCTCCATGCGTCCGTCGGCCACGCGTGAATGGGTGTTCATGATCCCCGCCGCCAGTTTGACCAGCTTTCCCAGATGGCCCACCAGCAGGACCCGTGAAAAGCCCAGCTGCGCGCAGGCATCCAGCGCTTCTCCCACAAAATTGCTGCACAGCACTGTTCCGCAGTGAATCTCCCGCTCCGCAAGAAAGCGTTCCCCGTAATGTCCGGGGGTCAGGATGACCTCCTGCAGCCCCTCCTCCCGCAGCTGACGAAGGGCCACCTCGATGCTGCGGATGAGGGCTTCCTCGCTCATTGGCAGCACCAGCCCCGTGGTCCCCAGTACCGACAGTCCGCCCACGATGCCCAGACGCGGGTTGAAGGTCTTCTGCGCCAGCGCCTCTCCGCCGGGGATTTCCACGCGTGCCACCAGCCCGCAGGATTCACCGGCTCTGTCCATTTCCTCCAGGAGCACCTGGCGGATCATCTCCCGGGGCACCCGGTTGATGGCCGCCTCACCCACCGGCTGGTCCAGTCCGGGACGGGTCACCCGGCCGACCCCTTCTCCGCCTTCAATGACCATCCCCTCCGGCGAGCGAAGCAGGCGCACGCGTACCTCAATGCCGTCGGTGATATCCGGGTCATCCCCGGCCTCCTTGATGATCCCGCACAATGCCGCGCCGTCCTCCATGCGGCACAGGGAAGGCACCGCCGAAGCGGTGCTGCCGTCCGGCAGGCGCAGGGAGACCTCACGCGGCAGTTCTCCTGCAAGCAGCAGCCGGGCCGCACCCCGGGCTGCCAGTGCAGCGCAGGTTCCGGTCGTCAGGCCAACCCGCAGCAGCTGCTGTCCGCAGCGAAGCGTTCTCTCCATGTCAGTCTCCCCTCTGGAGGACAGGGATGCCGCAGCGCCGCACCCATCGCTCCGTCTCCTCATCCGCATCCGGGAGCAGCCAGATTTGCCTGATCCCGTCAAGGACCTCCGGAAGGGTGTCCCGTTCCGCGGCGGTCACCACGCGGGAGGCAAGCACTCTTGCCGCCGGGCAGACCAGGTCCCCTTCCTCCAGCACCCCGCAGGCAAAGGGAATCCCCCGGCGGGAGAGCAGGCGGTAGGCCCCCAGCGCCCCCTGCCGTCCCGCCACAAACACCTGGGGCTCGCCCTTCGCAAAAGCGGGTTCCAGGCAGGCGTACTCCGGCACGAAACCGCCGCTCAGGCCAAAGAGTCCGGGGACCTGGTTCCCCCGTGCCAGATCTTCCGGGGACGAGAGCGCAAGCTGCCGCCCGCCCTCCAGCAGCAGCACCCTGTCCGGAGCCTTGAGGGCGATATCCAGTTCGTGTACGCTCATGAGCACCGCCAGCTTCCGCTCCCGCACGAGCTCCCGAAGAATCTCCAGGAGCCGCAGCTTGTAGCGGACATCCAGAAAGGATGTGGGTTCATCCAGCAGCAGCACCCGGGGCTGCTGGCACAGGGCCCGGGCCAGGCGCACCAGCTGACGCTGCCCGTCGGAGACCCGGTCAAAGGGCTCCCGTTCCAGAGAGCGGCACCGGGTCATCTCCATGGCGGCTTCCACCTGGGAGCGGTCGGCGGCGCCCAGCCGTCCAAACAGCCCCGTGTGGGGCGCCCTGCCCAGGGCCACCACCTCGCCGCATCGCATGCCCTCCGGGATTCGTCCTCCCGGGGCAAGGAGGGCCATCGTCCTGGCCAGGCTTTTTGCGCTGTAGGCGCCAAGGGGCTTCCCGCACAGGCGGACTTCTCCCTCCAGAACGGGCACCTCCCGCAGGAGCGTGCGCAGCAGCGTCGACTTTCCTGAGCCGTTGGGACCCACCATCACCATGAGCTCCCCCGCCTCAAGGTCCAGACAGATGTCCTGCAGGGAAAATCCCCGGGGGTATCCGCAGGTCAGATGCAGGATCTCCAGCACCTTTGTCATTCCCGTCCCCCCTGTCGTCCCAGCAGAATCCAAAGGATCACCGGAGCCCCCGCCACCGCCGTCACCGAGCTCAGACCCAGTTCCACAGGTGCGGCCAGGGTCCGGGCAAGCAGGTCACACAGCAGACACAGGGTGCCGCCGCCCAGAAAACAGGCCGGCAGCAGCACCCCGGGATGGGTGGTCCCGCACAGGCGCCGCACCAGATGCGGCACCGCCACGCCCACAAAGGACACGGGGCCGGCAAAGGCGGCCACCGTTCCCGCCAGCAGTCCCGCAAGCCCCACGAGGGCGCACCGGAACAGGCGCATGGGTACGCCCAGAGCTGCCGCCTCCCGTTCCCCGAGACGGTAGATGCTCAGGGGTTTGACCAGGAAAAGACTTGCGGCAAAGCAGGGAATGACCACGGCTGCGCATACGCCGACCTGGTCCATGGAAATCCCGGAAAAGCTGCCCCGGTTCCAGGCCTGCAGGCCTGCCACCTGGGCGTCACGGGCAAAGGAGGCCACCAGATCCGTTCCCGCCTGGCAAAGGTATCCGATCATCACGCCGCAGATGATCAGGAATCCCGGAGAGCGCACCCTGCTTCCGGCCAGCAGAATGAATCCGGTCACCCCCATGGCGCCGGCAAAGGCCCACAGAATTTGATCAAAGTTGCCGGGGAGCACCCTGTGAAGGGCACAGACCACCTGCAGCAGGCACACCGCAAGCCTTGCTCCCGAGGAAATGCCCAGCACGTAGGGCCCTGCGATGGGATTGTCAAAATACGCCTGCATGAGCAGCCCCGACACTGCCAGAGCGCCGCCCAGAATGAGCGCACACAGCATCCGGGGCAGCCGGATGCCGAAAATCACCCGGGAGGCAAGGGGATTCCCCGCGTCGCCCATGAGCGCCTGCAGTGCCTCCCGTGCCGTGAAGCTGGCGCCGCCCACCAGCAGGTTCAGACAGGAGAGCATCAGAAGAAGGCTCAGCAGCACGGCCATCCCCGCAACCACGCGGCGCCTCATGGGTGCGCCTCCAGTTTGCGCAGCAACGTCAGCTCCCCGTCCTCATTTCTGAACACCCGGTTCATTTCCTCCACGATCCGGGCGATGGCAGTGGTCTTCTGGAACAGGTGGTGCCCGCAGGTGTACACCCGTCCCTGGCGGACCGCCGTAAACTCCGACAGTACGGGGCTGCGTCTGAGCAGGGAATCCAGCGTGTCCACATCGCCCTCCACCGTGCTGTTGTAGATGAGGACGTCCGCATTGACGGCCGCCTCATAGAAGCGCTCCATTTCCATGTTCATTGTCGCCGTTCCCGGGGCGCCTTCCTCCTCAAGGAAATAGGTCCCGCCGGCCATTTCCACCATGCGGCTGACATAGTCCCCGGAGCGGTGCACCACCGCGTGCCCGGAGGAGCTCAGATAAAAAAAAGCCACCTTCACCGGTTTCTCGGGCATCCGCATGCCCTGGAGAAGGTGCTCCTGCGCCTCCAGAAAGCTCTGCGCCTGCGCTTCCTTGCCCATCAGTGCTCCGTACAGGCAAATCCACGCCATGCGTCCCAGGGGATCACTTTCATAGCTGGAGCGCTCCACCATCACCGGGATTCCCAGGCCCTCCAGCATTTCCCTGGTGCCGGGGCTGTGGGAGATCATGGTGGATTCCACCGCCAGGGTGATCTCTTCTTCCAGCAGCGCCTCGTAATCCGGCGCGCTGTATTTTCCTGCATAGAGCATCTCTCCACTGTCAAGGGCGTCCCGGACCTCCGGCAGGCTCCAGTCCTCCCTGCGCGTGCTGGTCATCCGCACCGCAGGAAGGGCATCCAGTTCCCTCATGAAATCCATGGCGGAGGAAGCCGCAAGGTACAGCTTCCGGACGGGAGTGCGAACAACGCGGGCATCTCCCGCCTCTTCGGGAACTGGTGCCCCCTCTGGCAGCAGCAGCCACGCTTCCCCGTCCAGCCTGGCGAGGGTACCTTCCCCCAGGGGCTGCATCTGCAGGTATTGCGGCGTGACTTGCCCGGCCGCCCTGCCTGCCAGCAGGCACAGGGCGAGAAGAATTCCTGCGATTTTGTTCATGGGACCTCCATGCGCTGAAGACTCTGCGAGGAAAAGGTCAGGGTATAGGCGATCTCATGGGGCGTGCTCATGGCGGTGGTGTCCGCAAGAACGGGAAGGGGACGGTCCAGGCAGGAAACGGGAATCGTGCATACGGAATGTCCGTCCTCGATCTGTGCCGGGTACACCGTCTCCCCCAGGCGCATGTAATCATAGCGGTCACTGCTCCAGACGATTCTGGCCATGAGCCCCTCCGGGCCCAGAACCAGTTCAGCCGGGCTGGATACGCTGGCCCGCCCGCTGCCTCCCGAAAGAGAGACCTCGCACATATATGTGCCCGGCTCCAGGTGAAGACTCCCGGCAGTGACCAGTGCCTCCTCCCGGAAGGCCGAAAGCGGCAGGGAATCCGAGCGGAACACCAGCGTCCGGTCGTACCATTTTTCTCTTTTCCTGCTGAATGCGGCAAGATTCACCGGAGCATCCAGGGCTGGTATTGTGAATTCCAGTACGGCCGCGCCTGTCGCATCCGGCTCACAGGACAGGTAGGTATCCTGTGAGGCTTCCGAGGCCTCTTTCCCCGTTCCCGGATAAGCCCACAGATACCCCTTCCCGCCCAGCATCAGCCGGACTGTCAGTTTCCCGCCGGAAACGGCCAGCTCGCAGCCTTCGATACGGAACATGGAGGAACTGCACAGCACCTCCACAGGCCAGTTTCCCTCCTGCAGGCACTCAGCCCCGACGGGCTGAAGACCCGTCAGGGAGAGCTCTGCGGGCGAGGCCATATCTCCTGCGCCGGCCACCGGGGCGCCTTCCCCGGCCCCCGCGGCGACCAGCAGCGCAAACAGCATCACCAGGATGACTCCAAATTCCTTCTTCATGGCTTCTTCCTTCAAGGCCCGGGGAAATTCCCCGGGCCATCGTATTTGGTTATTTCAGTTTTTTCAGGGCTTCTTCGGCATGGTGCACATACAGCTTCCGGATCGCCTCCAGCTCTCCCAGTCCTTCCAGTACGCAGACGGTGTTGAAGCCCTCAGCCTCAAAGCGGCTTTTCCAGGAATCGGGCTCCTCTCCTGCCATGTCATTGTGCGCATGGTCTCCGGCCACCACCATCAGGGGGCGCATCACCACACGGGTATACCCCCCGTCCTTCACCATCCTGAGGACATCCTCCAGGCTCGGCTCAGCTTCCACCGTGCCCACAAACCGGTCCGCGGCGCCCTGGTCCCTGAGCACCTGCTGCATCTGAACGTAGACGTGGTTGGAGGCTGCTTCCGTTCCATGTCCCATGAACACCACGGCCGTTTTCCCGTCGAGGAACTCCTGCGTGGCGTCGGTGATGATCCGGGCAACGGCCTCCATGTCCTGTGCCGTGTCCAGCAGGGGGCGGCCCACCTCCAGGCGGTCAAAGGCATCCGCATAGGCGGACAGCTCTTCCACCAGCTCATGGTATTCAAAGCCGTCCATCAGGTGTGTGGGCTGGACCACCAGGCGGCGCACGCCGTTTCGGACAGCCCGTTCAAGGGCGGCGTGAACATTGTCCATCTCTTCCCCGTCCCGTTCCCGGACATGGTCGAGGATGATCTGACTGGTCAGCGCGCGGCGCACCTGCCACTGGGGAAAGGCCTTCTCCATCTCGTCCTCGATGGCCCCGATGGTCAGGCGGCGACTGTCATTGAAACTGGTGCCGAAGCTGACCACCAGCAGTTCATCCTGTCCGATGCCGTCCGTATTACGGGGGTTGTCCAGTGACGCATCTCCCGTATTCATGTCCTCTGCCACGGCAATGCCCCAGAGTGCCATCAGCAGCACCACAGCCAGGGCTGCCCACTTCATGTGTTTCATCCTTCAAACCTCCAAAAAATAATATACCTTATGCCATGGGCATAAGGTCATATCAGGCAGGGATTCCCCTGTCTGGAATATGATACGACCAAGTGCTCGTGGTCTGGATTTCTCCTGTATCCTGACAGAGGGCAGGTTTCCTGGCTTGCGGATCAGCGCAGGCTGCCGTCTTCCCGGTTTCCCAGTGACTGCAAATGCATGGCAGCTGCTCCCCGCTGACAGTGACGAGATCGCACGGGATTTTCACCCGTTTCCCTTTTACCCGCCGACGGTCTTCCCGCGGCGGCACCTTCTGCGTGAAATGATGAAATTGTAGGGATGGACAGGTGCCCCGCGGGCACCGAAGCTCCTGTTTCTGCGTCTATTATGAGGGCTGAGGAGGCAGGAGTCAATCCGGAACTTTGCGGCAAATCTCACTTGGGACGGTCAAGAGATTCTGTATGCCGCAATGAATGATTCGTCCGAACAAAGTGCCATTTTTTGTATTTAGAGCGTAGGAACCAACTTATGACTCAAAAATGATTTGCAAGAACAATCTGTCGATCTTTCGTTTTAAGATCAGACATTCATAATCAAGCTACGATAGTTTAATGTTCCATAGTTGACGAATTATCCCTTGAAGTTCTTCTGGCAGATTGTGAAACCACGCTATCAAACTTTTGTCTTCTTCACTAAGTGCGTTTAATTCAATTGATTTACTTGCCAGCATACAATACTTGGGATCGTCACTTACGAATTCATCAAAATCGCATTCCAGACATTTTACTATTTTTTTTAGGACATGAGACGGTATTACTTTTATACTTCCCGTCTCATACTTGCTTATAGTAGCTTGACACGATCCGATCATCCTTCCTAACTCTGAGGCACTTATCCCCTTTTTCTTTCGTTCGTATACAATCTTATCTTTGACCAACATGATAGTTCTTCCACTTCTTCATCAATCAGGTATGAATAAACAGCATATTCCTAATAATAACACATCACATTCAAACTGTATTTGCGAAGAAAAAAGTATATAGGTATACCCAACCTGAAATGCTCATTTCAGGTTGATGTAAGGAATTAAAGTCGTGGTCTTTATAGACTCTCGTAAAGTACCTTTATAAGTGAACTTCCTGAACCATGGGTCAGTGCATATGATGACCGAAAAACGGTATATGAAATTGTTGGCATCCGACGAAGGTCTTTTACATGATTATATTCGTCCTCTTATTTCAAAAGATCTAACACTAAACTTTATTTCGAAAGAAACGATGTGCGTCCAGCAAACTATGCTGTTAACCATATAGCGGCAACATAAGAGAGTCTGAATTGTGCCATTTGCAGTTCGCTTCAAGAGTTCCTGCATATCCCCCTTGCTTATAAACCATATTAATTTGTGCAAAATACACACATAATACCTTTGTTCGGACGAATCATGAATTGCAATCTGGGGGACGAAAACTGTCATGGACGATCCGTGTCGGAAAAAGATGACTGCCCACCCGAAGTGCAGTCCCGTCATCCGGCGGAGAATGCTGAAGTCATTCCAGCATCTTCCCGTTCATGTCACGATTCAGAGAGCGGGCGGCGGAAGCGGTATTCTCCTTCAAAGCAGTGGATGCAGACCTGTTTATTCATGCGGGAGGTCTTACACCGGTCTCCGAGTATGAACCCGTTACTGTTCTGCCTTACGTATTCCGTAGTGCTTCGGCCTGCCACTGATGACGTGGTTCTGAACCAGCGGTGCAGATATTTGGACAACAGGAAAGCGGCGATTCCGTGACGGACCGGAATCCGGCGGAAAAGATGCAGGAAACGGACCGCCTGCTGAAAACGTGGCGCTGATCGGGAAACCGCCGTTCTTTTGCCGCACCCTTGACGGTCAGGTGCACCACAGGTCATCGGGAACGTATTTCATTCTCCCCGTTCCCGGGGACGTTTTCCATCCACTGGGCTGCCATTCTGCGCATCCATCCGGTCACATCCGTGTCATAGGCGCGCTGAAGGTTCAGGTCCGTCAGGGCGGAGCGGGTTTCACCAAAGGCCAGGATGCTCCCCTCCCGCATCAGGAGCGCATGGGTGCCATAGGCCCGGGCCAGGGACAGGTCATGGTTGACCATGATCAGCGTACGGCCTTCCCTTTTCCTCCACCCGTCCAGGACCTCAAAGAGGGTTTCCTTATAGCGGATGTCCAGATGGTTTCCCGGTTCATCCAGCAGCATGACCTCCGGGTCCTGGGCCAGCATCTGGGCAATAAACACCCGCTGCTGTTCTCCTCCGGACAGGGAAAGGATGGATTTCCTCCTCTTCTCCTCCATGCCTGTCAGACGGAGGGCCTCATCGATCTTCGCCTGATTCTCCGCTTCCGTTCCGGACCACATTTTCCGGCGGTAGACGTATCGTCCCATGCTGACGATCTCCTCCACGCTGAAATCATACCCCGTGGAGACTTTCTGAGACAGCATACCCATCTTCCGCGCGCGCTGCCCGGAAGGCATCCGGTGCAGATTTTCCCCGTCCAGTTCCACACTTCCGCGGGTGGGGATCATGCCCATCAGGGCCTTGAGGAGGGTGCTTTTTCCGCCACCATTGGGTCCCACGATGTTGAGCCACTGTCCGGGCTCAAGGGAGAAGGACAGGCCGCGCAGGAAATCCGTTTTCCCGTAGCCTGCCGCGAGTCCGGTTACTTTGAGCATCTGTTCACCTCTTGTCCCTTCGGCTCTGGTAGAAGATCAGCATGAACACCACACCTCCGATGATGGAGGTCACTGCTCCCACCGGCAGTTCCAGAGGGCGCAGCAGAATTCTGGCTGCCAGATCGGCCAGCATCAGGAAGATTGCGCCAAAGGCCATGGACGCGGGAAGCAGCCGGCAGTGGTTGGGACCGGTGATCATGCGGACCATATGCGGCGTCACAAGCCCCACAAAGGCGATGGTGCCGTTCATGGAGACGCAGACACCGATCAGCACGGATACGCAGATCAGCACCGTCAGCTTCACCCGGCGCACGTCAACGCCTACGGACAGGGCGTTTTCCTCTCCCACCGAAAACGCATTGAGCTCACGGGCACAGCAAAGCAGCACCGCTGCGCAGACAGTCAGTCCTGCCGAATAGATCAGGACATTTGAATAGCTGCTGGAGGCAAAGGAGCCCATGGTCCAAAAGGTGATGGTCCGGATCTTTTCGCCCGAAAAGGTGAGGATCATCGTCATGAGGCTGGAAATAAACATGGTGAAAATGACCCCGATGAGGATCATGGACTGGGTGGACAGGTTCCGGTCCATGGCAAAGGACAGCGACAGGATCAGGATGAGGGACCCGAAGGCGAAAACCATGGACATGAGCATCGGCCCCGCCACCGTCGTTCCGGGAATCTGGATTCCGAAAGCCATGGCGAGGGCTGCGCCCAGGGAGGCGCCGGAGGAGACCCCCAGGGTAGACCCGTCCGCCAGCGGGTTTTTAAGCAGTCCCTGCATGGCAGCGCCGCACAGGGACAGGGCAGCGCCGCACAGGGCCACGCACAGGACCCGGGGAAGCCGGACATTCAGGAGGATCGTCGCACTGCGTCCCGCTGTCTCTCCGCGAAGAAAGCCGGAAATGGCTTCAAGGACATCGCGTGGGGACAGGTCCACGCTGCCCAGACAGGTGCAGATCCCCAGGGTCAGCAGGATCAGGGTGCCTGTAACGAGCACCTCCCACAGGCGAAAAGCCCGGATACCATCTGCAGGCTTAACTCTCATGGCTCTCTTCACGAATGCCCTGCACGATGTCTGACAGGGTTTTAGCCGCATCCATCAGACGCGGCCCGGGTCTGGAGAATTCATCATTGTCCGCAGCGTAGATATGTCCCTCCTCCACCGCCTTCACGTGCTCCCAGCCGCTGCGGCCGGCGATCTCCTCCTCCAGATTCTGTTCCCCTTCGGCCATGCTGATGGTGACAATCAGGTCCGGATTGCGCTGGAGCACCTGCTCCTCAGAAATCTGGGCCCAGCCTTCTACGTCTGAAAAGGCATTCCTGAGTCCGCAGATGCTGGCCAGTTCATCCATGAAGGTGCCCTTTCCAGCGGTCCACAGTCCATACTGCAGAGGGGAAACCTCAAAATAGACGGTCAGTCCGGTGTCGGCGCTGTGGCTGCGGATTTCCTCAAAGGAATCCTCCATGGCTTTGATCAGCTGCTCCGCACGGGTGTCATTGCCTGTCGCCTTCCCGATCATCCGGATGGCTGTGTACACGCCCTCAATGTCCTGGGCATCGCTGTACAGCGTCCGGATGCCCAGATCCTCCAGCTGCTTGGCCACCTCGGGGCTCTGGGCCATGGTTCCCATGATCACCAGCTGAGGATCCAGCGCCAGGATCTGCTCCACATTGGTTTCACTTCCCGACTGAACTGCCGGGACCTCCTTTACCACGGACGGGGTGTCGCAGTATTCCCCCCTGCCGATCACCCTGTCCGAACAGCCCAGGGACCAGAGAATCTCACAGTCCGCCGCCGTCAGCACCACAATCCGGGTCGCAGGTCCCTCCAGGGTTACTTTCCGTCCCGTCATGTCCTCCATGTCGATCTGTGCCAGAGCGCTCTGCAGCAGGCACAGAGCCAGCAGGCAGACCACCAGTCCATATTTGATGTTTTTCATACTGTCTTTCCTTTCTTTTCGCCAAGCATCAGACGATCCGTTTCCAGCTGCCGTCCCTCCGGAGCAGAAACCCCTCCGCGCAGGCCGTCTGCCAGGAAAAATACACCTGATGGGGCCGGGCAAGGGCCTCCATCAGGGTCATCAGCGTCCCGCCGTGGGCGACCACGGCGCAGTTCTGCGGCATGTGAGGCCGGAGGGCTTCATAGGCCTTCAGTGTCCGGGCGCGAAAGTCCTCCGGATCCTCCCCTTGCGGAAACGGCGCCGTCCCGCCTGAGTCCAGAAAACGCCGGTACTCCGGCCAGTCCTTCATCTGCATCCAGGTATGCCCTTCAAAGATGCCAAAGT
The DNA here is from genome assembly GCA_900313545.1 of uncultured Eubacteriales bacterium. The sequence goes on from OMRS01000038.1 coordinate 19,287, forward strand.
CGATCTCCGTCCATTCAGGGACCGCCACAAAACAGGCCTGAGGCCAGAGCAGCCGGGCTGACTGCTCGCACCTTTTCATCGGGCTGTGATAGACCCTCTCCACCGTGGGAAGACGGCACCGGACCTGAAGAAGCCTGCGGATTCCCTCGTCGCACAGGTCCTCGTCGGTCCTGCAGCCCACATAGCGGCCCTCCAGGTTTCCCCGTGTGCTCCCGTGCCGCATCAGGATCATGCTCACTTGAGTCTCACCCCGATCCCGCAAATCACGCGAGTGACACTGTCTGCCCGGTCAGCCACCCGGCACAGGGAGCGGCCCACGTTCTCCCTCCAGGCACGTTCTTCAGGATTCATGGGGACAATCCCGCAGCCCACCTCATTGGCGACAATAATCAGCGGGTCTTTTTTCTCCAGAAGACTTTCGGTCTGCTGAAGGGGATCCAGACCTTCCTTCATCCACCTTCGGACCTGCTCGTGAAATGCGTCCAGCACCTCGCATCCCGGGTTCTCCTCCCGCGCCAGCTCCGCGTGCCCCTGACAGGCACCTCCAACATACAGCCGAATCACAGTCTTCCTCCTATCCACAGTCCCGACAGCGCCGCCAGCTCACATACGGTGATCAGAGCGCCGGTCAGGTCTCCCGTCGTGCCGCCAAAGTCCTTTTTCATCCTCCGCACCTGATGAAACAAAGCGGCCCCGACGGCCACAAGGCACCAGAGTGCACAGGCTGCGCCTTCTCTTCCAAGCAGGATCGCCTCCGCGGCAAGAAGGCTCCCCGACGCACTGGCAATCAGCGCCGGCCGGGCCTGCGCCTGCACAAAGCCGTCAAGCATGCTCCCTGGTCTGGCCTGGGGTACAAGGGTCAGGGACAGCACGCCGGCGGCGCGGGAGAGCACAAAGCAGGCGGCAATGCCCAAAACCGACCGGTCGGTCAGGTCTGCAAACAGCCCCGCCGCCAACAGCAGGGCAATTGCGCAGGTGAGGACAGCAAAGGCGCCTACATGGCTGTCCCTTAGGATGGCCAGCCGCTTTTCCCTGGGCTGCCAGGAAGCCAGGGCATCCGCCGTGTCCATCAAACCGTCCATATGGATGCCGCCAGTGGAGAGGGCAACAGTCAGGCACGCGGCCGCCCCTGTGAGCAACCCTCCGGCATGAAGGTGCGAGGCCACATGAATGCACGCTCCCGCCAGAAGTCCCGGAAACAGCCCCGCCAAGGGCAGGAAGCACAGGGCATAGCGCTGGTTTTCCGCCGTCCAGGTGGCACGGGGCACCGGAAGGCGGGTGTAGGTGGACAGACAGATCAGCAGGGCATGTGTCAGTGTTTTCAGCATGGCAGTTTCCCCTTCAGCTGGTACGGCAGCGAACAGACCACCTCGGTCACGCAGTCCGCCAGGCGTGCCATCCGGGCGTTGAGTTCAGCCAGGCGCGACATGTACCGGCGGGTCAGTTCCGCGCAGTCTTCTCCGTCCGAGAAGATATCCCCCGTCACCACCACCAGGTGGCGCACCCGCCCCGCCAGGGACATCAGGTCCGGAAAAACACGCTCCGGGTTCCCGCCGTCAAACATCTCATTGGCCAGCAGGTTGGGAAGGTCCTCCAGCAGCACAGAGGCATTTCCGGTCAGGTCCGTCTCCCCGACCGCCTTTTCCCGCTCCAGGGTGACATATCCCATTCCGGCGCGCGCTTCCCGGTGCCTTCTGACCCTGAGGCGGGATTCATCATCCGCCACCTTCATCGTGGCCAGGTAGACCCGGTGTTCCCGGGACAATCCTGCAATCACCCGCTCCGCCAGAGCTGATTTTCCGCAGCCACTGCCTCCGGTCAGCAATACAACCATCCGATCCTCCATATCTTATATCAAGCGGATCACAACCGCCATCCCCAGCAGGAAGAGCAGCTGCGTGAGTACAAGCAGTCTGCAGGCAAGACGGATATCCCTCCGCTCGGGGGAATGCCCGCCGCGCCCGATGGTGGGCTTTGAGACGGGCTGGCCAAAGTAGCTGTGGGTCCCGCCCAACTGAAGGTGAAGCGCACCGGCGGCGGCGGCCTCGCTCCAGGCGCTGTTGGGGCTGAGATGCTTGTCATGATCCCGCAGGACCGTCCGGAAGGCTTCTCCCGCATCCATGCCTGTCAGAAGCGCCGAAAGGCACATGAGTAGAGCTGTGATCCTTGCCGGAATATAGTTGAGCACGTCGTCAAGCCTGGCGCTTGCCCATCCCAGTTCCCGGTAGCGCTCATTGCGGTATCCCACCATGGAATCCAGGGTGCTCACCGCCTTGAAGGCCCACAAGGCCGCAGGACCCCCAAGCAGCGCATAGAACATGGGAGAGATGACCCCGTCCGTGGTATTCTCGGCCACGGTCTCCACTGTGGCGCAGATGATCTCCTTCTCCGACAGGGACTGCGTATCCCGGCCAACGATGCGGCCCACCTGCCGGCGGGCAGGCTCCAGCCCCTGGTGAAGGGCGCGCTCCACCTGCCGCGCCTCATCCACCATGGTCCGGGCGGACAGCCCCAGCCAGGTCAGCAGACTTCCGCAAAAGAACCTCCCCGGCCGGCCGAAGAGTGAAAACAGTGCCGTCAGCAGGAGGACTGCCAGCACGGTGAAGCCGGTCACGCACAGCAGGAGCAAAACGCCACCCAGCCGCAGACGGGACATCCTGCTCCGGATCAGCTTTTCCATCCGGGAGATGCCCGTGCCGATCAGGCAGACGGGGTGCGCGGGGCTCTCGGGATCTCCAAGCATCCAGTCCAGCACTACACCGGCAAGGAGTGTAATCATCCGCTCAAGCATGCTGTCCTTCTCCCCGGATTATCTCCCTGATGGCCTCCATGTCCAGACTTTCCCTGACCACGCAGGCCAGCCGGTCCAGTTCCCTTTCCCGCACCTCCCGAAGGGGCCTCACGGGAATCTCAGCAGTCTTTCCCAGATGCGTAATGAGCGCGGCGCGCAGAGGTGAATCATCCAGCAGGCCGTGGAGATGGCAGCCCATCACGTTCCCCTCCGGGTTCATGACGCCGTCCGTTTCTCCCCCGATGGTCAGCCACGGAATGGCCTCCGTGCCGAAGGTGCACCGCCCGCTGTGGATTTCATAGCCTTCCACATGAAGGCCGGACAGTTCCCCGGTCCATCCCCGGTCCCCGCACAGGACACCCGTGGACTGAGCGGTCTTCTTTTCCTCCGAGAAGACGACGTCCATGTCCAGCAGACCCAGGCCTTCCAGACAGACCATGCCCGTTTCCACTGCCTCAGGGTCCCGCAGGGTCTTTCCCAGCATCTGATATCCGCCGCAGATGCCCAGAATCTGCCCTCCGCCCTGCGCGTAGCGGACCAGGGCTTCCGACATGGCGTTTTTTCGAAGGGACAGCAGGTCCGCTCCCGTGTTCCGGGTCCCCGGCAGAATCACCAGGTCCGCTCCTTCCAGTTCTCCGGGGCGGGTGATGTAGCGCACCCGGATTTCCCGCTGAAGGGTCAGGGGCAGCAGATCCGTAAAGTTGGCCATATGTGCAAGACGGACCACGGCCACATCCAGCACGCTGCGGGCGCATGCGGGGCGCTCCTGCAGCGAGGCCCCATCCTCGTCCTCCAGGTCAAGGTCCAGATAGGGAATCACTCCGAGGACGGGGATTCCCATCCGGTCCTCCAGCATCCGTAGTCCCGGCTCCAGAATTCGCAGATCGCCCCGGAACTTGTTGATGATAACTCCCCGGATCCGGGCGCGCTCCCGGGGCTCCAGGAGCATCACCGTACCCAGCAGGGAGGCAAAGACACCGCCCAGGTCGATATCCCCCACCAGCAGGACCGGCGCATCCGCCATCTCAGCCATGCCCATGTTCACCAGGTCCCCCTCCCGGAGATTGATCTCCGCAGGAGATCCGGCGCCCTCCAGAACGACCAGGTCGCATTCCGCCTCCAGCTGCTCATATACCCTTCGGACATGCTCCCGCAGGGCGGGTTTCATCTTCTGGTATTCCATGGCTGAAAGGTTGCCTACGGGCCGGCCGTCCACGAGTACCTGCGACCGTCGGTCGCCCAGGGGCTTAAGCAGGATGGGGTTCATGCACACCCGCGGAGGGATGCCTGCCGCCTGGGCCTGAAGCACCTGGGCACGGCCCATTTCCAGTCCTTCCGCCGTGACGAAGGCGTTGTTGGACATGTTCTGGGCCTTGAACGGGGCGCAGCGCAGGCCCTCTTGAGCAAAAATCCGCAACAGCGCAGCGCACAGCAGGCTTTTCCCTGCGGAGGAGGCTGTTCCCTGGATCATCAGCGATTTTCCGCGCATCGTCTGCTCCCCTCCATCAGCTCTTCAAGGGTACGGACAAGCCTGGCATTGTCCCCACGGGTACGCACCGCCACGCGCACGTTCTCTGCCGGGAGCCCGAAGGAGGTGCAGTCCCGGACCAGGATTCCTTTTTCACGAAGCGTCTGAGGCACATGGTTCATTCCTTCCGGAAAGCGGAGCAGCAGGAAATTGGCCATGGAGGGGGTGACCCTGATTCCCAGACGGGTCAGATCCCGGACCAGTTCCTGCCTTCTGCGCGCATTGCGCTGCGCCTCCCTCATGATTTCCTCCCGATGGTCCGCCAGGGCGACGGCGATCTCCGTCGCGCCGGCGCTCAGCGACCAGGGCAACTGGCGCCGCCGGCAGGCGGCAATCCGCTCGGGCGATGAGACGAGATACCCCAGACGGATTCCTGGAATGCCGAGGATCTTGGTCATGGAACCGGCCACAAGAAGTCCCTCTTCCTGTACGGCGGCGACGGAGACCTCCGGACAGTAGTGGACAAAGGCCTCATCCACCAGTAGGGAGCCCCCGGACCGCCGGCATTCCGCAAGTGTATTCAGGACATCCTCCCGGAGACAGGCACAGCCCGTGGGATTGTCAGGATTGCAGAGTATCCGGGTGCCCCCCGGATTGAGAGGCTCGTTGTCCGTGCGGAAAGGCCGTCCGTGGATCCGGGACAGACGGGCATATTCTCCAAAGGCGACAGGAGCGGTCACCACCTCGCCCGTTTCCCCGGAGATGGCCAGATCCAGAGCTTCCTCACCTCCCGAACAGACCAGCACTCTATCCGGGGAGACCCCCAGAAAACGTGCCAGTCCCTCCCGCGCACGTTTCTGCTCCGGATCCGGATAGTACCGGACTGCAGACATGGCCCGCCGCAGGCAGGAGCGGACCCAGTATGGAGGCCCGTCCGGCTTCAGGCTGGCCGAAAAATCCAGCCAGTCCTCCGGTCTGTCTGATTTCCAGACATCTCCCCCGTGTTCCATTTCTTCTCACTCCCTTCCGGGAACATTATACCACGCAGATATCTCCCGCCGCAAAATACCCTCTGTCCATATAGTGGTTCTCCTTCCTTTCCCCGCTGATCCATTCAGGATGTCGGGCATGGGGTCAAAACTTGTATACATTATTTTTTCTTTCGCTCTTTTTTATATATTATTTGATCAGTACGTCAAAAAAACATGTATAACGATTGCTATTTGCGATTTTTCTGTTTTCCCTGTCATTGACTTCATTTTTACACTATGGTAGACTTTTTGTAAATTCCGGCACCTGCATCCAGTCCGGAAAAACTATTTGAGGAGGGCATTCCCATGAAGAAACTTCTTTCTCTCGTGATGGCCATCGTCCTGGTTCTCGGTATTGCCGCAGTCGCCAGCGCCGCTGACTATCCCACCAAGGGCCTGACCGCCATCAACCCCTGGTCCGCCGGCGGTGGAACCGACTCCTGTCTGCGTGCCTTTACCGCCGCGCTCGAGAAACAGCTCGGCGTGACCGTGACCGTGGACAACCGTACCGGAGCTTCCGGCGTGACCGGCCATGAGGCCATTGCCGATGCCGATCCTGACGGATACACCTTCGGCATGATCACCTTTGAACTGGCAACCTACAAGCCCCTGGACATGTCCGATTACACCTATGAGAACTATGATGCGCTCTGCCGCGTGAACACCGACGCTGCCGGCGTGACCGTCAATGCAAAGTGGGCCGAGACCAACGGCATCAAGGACCTGGCCTCCTTCGTCGACTACTGCAAGGCTCATCCCTCCGAGGTCCGCATGGGCGGCTCCTCTTCCGGTTCCGTCTGGCACATCGCCGGCGGTTACCTGATGAACGCCACCGGCATCGAAATCCGCATGATCACCTATGCGGACGGTGCTGCCGATGCCGTCAAGTCCGCTGCACAGGGCGAAATCGAGGGCGTAACCGTGTCTCTGGCTGAAGCCCGCAGCTTCATCGAGTCCGGCGATCTCATCTGCCTGGGCGTCATGGACAACGAACGCAACCCCGCTGATTCCTTCAAGGACATTCCTACCTGCAAGGAGCAGGGTGTGGACGCCGTGTACGTCACCCAGCGCGGTCTGGCCTTCCCCAAGGGCGTGGATGATGCCATCCGCACCAGAATGCAGGAAGCCTGCGCCGCTGCGATCCAGGATCCCGACTTTGTCGAGGCCATGGGCAAGCTGGGTCAGGCGATCTCCTACATGAACGCCGAGGAGTACACCGCCTATCTCGCACAGGCCGCCATCGACGTGCCTGCCGCCATGGAGACCGTGGGTCTTCTGTAATCCTTCCCTCCCGGATGGGCAGGCAGTACTGCCTGCCCATCTTTTATTGCAAAACCATTGTGTAAGGACGTGGTCTCTTTGAAAAAAACCAAGACAAAAGCCTTTTCCAATCTGATCATCTCCATTATCCTGCTGATCTTTGAGGTCTGGGCCTATTTCCAGGCGTCCGGCTTCCGCAAGGTCAAGGGGGCATATGTTCAGGCCTCCACCTTCCCCCAGATCATGGATATCGGCATGATGATCTTCACCGTCATTCTGCTTATCCAGTCATGTATCAAGGTCTTTGGAGGCATGAAACCAGATGATCCCATGGCTGAGGACGCTCCTTCCCTCAATCCCCTGACCAACAGAGGACTGGCTGCCGCACTGCTGGTCATCGGCTTGTGCATCCTCTATGTGGCCCTCTTTGACAAACTGGGATATGTGCTTGTTTCCGCCATTGTCTCCATTATCATCATGTGGGTCATCGGCAAGCGCAATCCCCTGACGGTGGTTCTCGTCTCGGTGCTCGTCCCGCTGGTGATGTGGGTCATCTTCTACAAGATGCTGACCGTGAACATCCCCATGGGCGTTCTGCAGCCGCTTCGCGACCTGCTGGACAAGATTTAAGGAGGCGACTGTATGGACTGGGGTTTACTGTTTCAAAGCTATGGTGCGGTCTTTTCCAATCTCCAGGTGATCTTCATGACCTTCCTCGGTGCTCTTGGCGGCGTGCTGCTGGGTGCCATTCCGGGCATGACGGCCACCATGGGCGTCGCGCTGCTGATTCCCTTCTCTTATGGCATGGATCTGATTCCCTCCATCGGACTGCTCCTGGGCATCTACTGCGGCGGCATGTACGGCGGATCCATCTCCGCCATCCTGATTCACGCTCCCGGAACTCCCTCCGCTGCCGCCACGCTGATTGACGGCTATCCCATGGCACAAAGCGGCCAGGCCGGCAAAGCCCTTTCCGTGGCCATGTTCTCCTCCTTCTGTGGCGGAGTGATTGGTGCCCTTATCATGACCTTCCTGTCTCCTCTGGTGGCAAAGGTGGCCATGAAGTTTACCTCCGCGGAAATGTTGATGCTGGCCTTCTTCGGTCTGTCCGTCATCGTCTCCATCTCCGGAAAATCCATTGCCAAGGGACTGATTTCCGCCTTTTTCGGTCTGCTTCTGTGCACCGTGGGCCTGGATCCCACCTACTCCGTCAAGCGCTACATCTTTGGCATGAAGCCGCTTTTGAGCGGATTCTCCTTTATTCCTACCCTGATCGGCCTGTTTGCCATCGCAGAGGTCATTGCGGGCGTTGAACGAATCATCAACGGGGAAGAGTCCCAGCAGAAATCCAACGAGAAGATCACCAATGTTCTGCCGGACCTGAAAACCATTGGCAAAATCTGGCCCAACATCCTCTCCGGCGGCATCATCGGCACCTTTATCGGCGCCATCCCCGGCGCAGGCGGAGACATTGCCGTCTTTGTCTCCTATGGATTCAACAAGAGCTTCTCCAAACATCCCGAGCTCTGGGGCACCGGCATTCCCAATGGCGTAGCTGCCACAGAATCCGCCAACAACGGCTGCTCCGGCGGTGCCATGATTCCCCTGCTCTCTCTGGGGGTTCCCGGTGACGCGGTGACTGCGGTGCTGCTGGGCGCCTTCATCATGAAAGGCATCCAGCCCGGTCCCATGATGTATGTGGATGAGCTTCCCACGGTTTACCGTGTCTTTGCCTCCCTCATGCTGGCTAACCTCGCCATGCTGGTGGTCGGGTGTCTGGGAGTTCGGGGATTTGCCAAGATCGTCTCGGTGGAAAAGAAAATGCTCTATCCCATCATCCTGGTTGTTTCCCTCCTGGGTGCCTTCTCCATCAACAAGAGCATTTTTGACGTGGGCGTATGTGTCCTCTTCGGTGTCGTCGGATGGCTGATGAACAAATACGAGTTCCCACTCTCTCCCATTCTTCTGGCGCTGATTCTCGGGCCCATGTGCGAACAGAACTTCGTCCGCTTTGTGGACCTCAACAGCGGCAACTTTTGGGAAATCCTTCACCATCCCATCGCCATCGGCTTCTTTGTCGTGTCTGTGGGAACCATTATCTTCTCCATCTTCAACCAGCAGAAGATCAACCGTCTTGAAGCACAAAACAAAGCCGCCGCTGGACAATAACCAAAAAAGCAGGGCCCGGTCTCTTGACCAGGTCCTGTTTTTTGTCATTACCAGCTGCTGGTTCCGCCGCCACCGCCTCCGCCGCCGGAGAAGCCACCGCCTCCACCGGACGAACCGGAGCTGCGCGCCGCTTCTGCGTACTGACGGGTCCGCATCTCCTGCATGGAACCACGCAGTGAGTTGACCATCACACGGTCCATGTAACGGTAGTTCCAGTACCCTGCATAACCGTAGTACCAGTCAGGCGGCTGGATGGTCAGGTTAGCAAACTGCTCCGCCCAGACATCCGCCATGCCGAACGCCATGGCATAGGGCAGAATGTCGAAGAAGTATTCCGGGTTGTCCTTGACGAGCATTTCAAGTTTGTCCTGTTCCGCTACCCGGATAAACTCCCGCAGGCCCAGGATTTTCCCCACCAGTTCCTTTTTATACTCCGTCATCACGACGATTCGGGGTGTGAGGAACAGTGAAGCTGACATTATTCCAAATGCCACATAATAAACCACACTGGGCAAGACCAAGCCTTCCTGCATGAACATCAGGCCAATCGCCGCCGTAGCCGCCAGACAGCCCCCCAGAACCACTACACTCAGAATCCGCATCAACTTGTTGTGCTGCATGTAAATGCTCGCATACCAGTAGAACATTGCCCCGAACAGGGGGAAGACAATACTGACGATGCCGGGAACCAGGTACTCAAAGGTGCTGATCTGGCTGGAAAACATCACCATCAGGCCATATCCCACAAGTGTAAGAAGGATAGCCCCGAAGGCGGTTCCCTTTCCTTTGGAGAGGGCATGCTCGCCGGAGAAATGGGCCGTAAGCTGCTTTTTCGCCTTATCCAGTCTTGAGGCAAAAGTCAGACTGACCGGATCCCGCAGATCCAGATCATCCCCCTCCATGAAGATTCCGTTAAACAGAGTTTTCTGATAATCCGGTGCTTCATTGGGCAATTCTTTTTTCAGGTGAAGAATAATGCCTTCCTGCATTTTCTTGAAGATCAGGATGCCTTTCTCCGATTTCACCTGTTCCATGGTGAGATGTCCAGTCTTTCCCCATCCGGGGATCAGCGAAAGCATTGCAGTATCTTCCGCTTTCTCATCCAGGATCATGGCCGCCTGCGCACTGTCGATGCCTTCCGGAGGATAAAATTCCACTGTTTGGACAGGATCGTTGCGCACCGTCAGAAGGCTCTTGGCCCCCACCAGGATGCTGAGGGCAAATGAAACCAATGCCGCGATCAGTCCCGGGAAGATAGAAGTCTTCTCGGCACCTTCAAAGTAGCCATTCGGAAGGATGATCAGCGTGGTCACCGCCTGACCGGGCAGAAGATCGCTGACCTCTCCGCTCATTTCCGTCTCGGAAATCTGCGGGGTCACGTTCAGGTCATTGCCAAAGGAACCCGCATCTCCACTGTACATGCGCATGGAGGAGATGGCAGATTCCGGAATGGGTTTTTCAAAGTTCAGATGAAAGGTAAAATGATCCACATTGCTGGTGGTTTCCGCACCGATGAAGGAGTAGAACAGAAAGTCGCAGGTTTCAAGCCGGTTGTCCGGCATGATGTAATCATACCGGATCACATAGGAGTTAAGGCCTGTCACAGTGACATCAGGGTCGCCGATACGAATCAAAAGAGCTCCGTCGTCGCTGTTCTCCGTGGTGAAGGGTGCACCTTCCACGCTCACATTACGGACCTGTGCACGGTAGGCCATGACACCTTTGCCGCCGATTTCCGGCGCATCTGTACCGACCTCAAAGCTTGTCCGGATCGACTGAAGCGGACCGTGCCTCGGCTCTAGATAGTCAATGTCCATCGAGAGCTCCACATGCATCACATTGTCCTTGCTGAGAGTGCCCTCAAAATGCTCATCCCGGATAATGAATCCATCATCTGCAAGGACAGTGGCGCACAAAAGCAGCAGCAAGGCAAGCAGACATGCCGAAACTGCGCGTTTCATTCTCATTAGAATTCCACCTTCACATTTTGACGGTCCTGCTCATCCACATTGAACATGTCTGCGGGGACAAAGTGGAAAATGCCTGCAACCAGGTTGTTGGGGAAGGTCATGCAGCCGTTGTTGAACTGCTTCACGCAGCCGTTGTAATACTTTCTGGCGTTGGCAATATCATCTTCAATTTTGCCAAGCTGCTGCTGCAGGTCGATGAAGTTGGTATTGGCCTTGAGATCCGGATAATTCTCCGCCAGAGCAAAAATGGAACGGATCGCTCCGGACATTTTGTTTTCCTGATCCAGCTTGTCTGCAGTGGTGGTTGCACTGTTGCGCTGGGCGATGATCTTTGTCAGGGTCTCCGCCTCATGGCTTGCATATCCCTTCACCGTATTGACCAGATTGGGAACCAGGTCAGCACGTTTTTTCAGATACACGTCCATGGTCGAAAACGCTTCCTGAACCTGATTGCGCATTCTGACAAGACCGTTATACCCTCCGATTATCAGAACCGCAAGAATCGCAATAATTACAAGAATCACAATCCACATGTTTTTTTCCTCCTCAATTGTTTGTTGATCGCAGGAATATCTGCATATAATAGTTTACCATACTTTTCCTGTCATATCCACATAAAATGCCAATTTCTTTTTTCAGAGACCTCGTGTCGATTGCCTGAAACAACCACAGCGCATGGTCACACACAAAGCTGCCTGTAACCAGTCCTGCACCCTGTACAATGTCCGAGGCCATACAGGAAGGGCCCATATGACGGGAAGACCCCTGAGCTGCACGTCATGTCAAGTTGAAGACGGTTTCCCGTTTCAGGGCGGCGACATTTACGGAACAGTGTCAAATGAACTTTCAGATGTGGAGGATCAATGCGGGTTCTGGAAATCCATGACCATGATTCATGGATAAGGTCAGGATTGTATGTTCACTTAGGCTGCCAGTGCTTTTCCCTGCATATGTCCAATAAAGAAGGTCCCCTTTCCTGCTCTTTTTCATCCCTGATCTTCGGGGAATGTCCTGCCTTCAGATTCCTTCTCTCCTGACATGTCTTCCACAGAGCTGCTTTCTTCGCATGTCCCGGCAAAGGGTTTGTGAGCTGTCCAGTTCTTTGTCACGTTCATTGATTGATTCTTCGTGACCTGGCACATCTCGCCTTCCGGGTTTCCTGACATGAAAAAACAGAGACTTGTATCGTTTCATTCATTATGTATCTATTAATGTTTTGACGCCATGCCTGCTCCATTTTAGGTGAACAGTACGTCAACGCTGTTTTTTTCAATAGATCAGCCTACATAACCGCCCCCCGCCGTTCGGGATTACCGGACAGTCAACTTTCATTACTGGGTTTAACCAGCGGACTAATGTTTCTGTCGTCCTCGGGATGTGCCTGTCTTCCCGGCATTGTTGAAGAAGGAAAACTTCAGAGCATCCCGGCGTACCTGTTGCAAGGCCCTGACGTCTCCAGGAGCATCAGATGAATGACAGATGGCCCATATTCGTCAGGCTGTCATCCCTTCTGATGAAAACGGGAGCTTCCTTTTCC
>OMRS01000111.1 GCA_900313545.1 uncultured Eubacteriales bacterium
CGCCACATCCGCGGAAAGGAAAGAAAAAGTCATAGGAACCGTTGCTAGTGGAGGGAATTTTTTTGGATATTGCGCCAATCGTTTTGAAACTGGCCGTCGTTTTCTTTCTCATCTTCATGAATGGCTTTTTCGTAGCGGCGGAATTCGCTTGTGTCAAAATACGCCCATCGCGGCTGGAAACACTCATACAGGAAGGCAACAAGCGGGCGAAATATGCCAAGGAGCTCACGGATCATCTGGATGCGTCCCTGTCTGTGACACAGCTCGGCATTACCCTGGCCTCCCTGGGGCTCGGCTGGGTGGGGGAGCCCTTTGTGGCGATGCTGATCCTGCCGGTCTCATCCATGATCGGGCTGGATGAAAGCATTGGCCATACGATTTCCCTGATGCTGGGGTTTGCTGTCATCACGGCGATGCATATCATTCTGGGGGAGCTCACGCCGAAGTCCATGGCCATTCAGGACGTGGAGCGCATTGTTCTGGCGGTGGCCCTTCCCATGCTCATCTTCGGGCGGGTCATGCATCCGTTTGTCTGGCTGTTGAACCATCTGGCCAATTGGGTGCTGCATCGCTTGGGGTTCCAAGGAGCCAGCGAAGGGGAGGAGGCGCATACAGAGGAGGAGATCCGCCTTCTCATGGAGGAAAGCCATCGGCAGGGGCTCATTGATGACACGGAAGTGGACTTCGTGGACAATGTTTTCGACTTCACGGAGCTCAATGTGCGTGAGATCATGGTGCCGCGCACGGATATGGTCTGCCTCTATCTGGAGGACAGTCTGGAGGAGAATCTCGCGGTCATCATGGAGGAGCAGCTCACGCGCTATCCCTTGTGCCGGGAGGACAAGGACCATATCATCGGTTTCCTTCATGTGAAGGATCTCATGAAGTTCCTCTACAGCGGCAAGCGGCCCAATATCCGGAAGCTGGCGCGCAAGGCGCTGGTGGTGCCGGAGAGCATGGATGTGAGCGTGCTGCTGAAGACGATGCAGCAGAGACGCTCCCAGCTGGCCGTTGTGGTGGATGAGTACGGAGGCACGGCCGGCATGGTGACCATCGAGGACATCGTGGAGGAGATCGTCGGGGACATCCAGGACGAGTTCGACGAGGAACGTCCCATGGCGGAGGCGAGGGGCGGAAATGTCTACTCTGTGGACGCGAAACTCCTGCTGGAGGAACTGGAGGATGTCCTGGAAATCAAGATTGAGGATGTGGATGTGGATTCCGTGGGCGGCTGGCTCAACGACCAGATCGGCGGTGACCCGAAGGTGGGCCAGATGGCGGCCTTCGAGGGCAATCGCTTCTATGTGGAGGAAGTGGACGGCGCCCGCATCACTCGCGTGCTGGTGGCTCTGGCACAGGAACTGCAGGAAGAGCACGAGGAGATTGATGGGGCTGGAGAATAATAGTTTTTGAAATAGGATGGATTTTTGGCAAAGGAGCGATTTATCATGGCATTTGATCAGGAAAAATTTCAATCGATCATCGATGAGTTCACAGTGGATGGCAATCGCTTGCGGGAGATTGCGGCGAATTTCCGCCAGGACCTGAAGCTGGGGCTGAAATCTCCGGAGGATTCCTCCCTTCGCATGCTGAAATCCTATGTGGGGCTGCCTACGGGCAAGGAGAAGGGGGAGTTCCTCGCGCTGGACTTCGGCGGCACCAATGTGCGGGTGCTGCGCATCCGTCTGGAAGGCGCAGGGAAGTATGAGGTGGTGAAGCGCGTGGGGAAGCCTCTCCGCGTGGAAGGCATCTACGATTATGTGGGGCTTGGCTCCAAGTCGGAGGACATGTTTGATTTTCTGGCGGGGCTGATCGATGAGGCCGTGGATGGGGATCATGAGACGAAATACCTCCTGGGGCATACCTTCTCCTTCCCCTCGGAGCAGACGGATCTCTACAATGCGAAGCTCATCATCTGGACGAAGGAGTTCGCCACGGCCGGGGTCGAGGGCAAGGTGGTCAATGACCTCCTGAAGGAGGCATTGGAGCGTAACGGACTGAAGAATGTGGAGCCTGTGGCGGTCATCAACGATACGGTGGCAGTCCTTCTTTCGGCAGCCTACAAGCAGGAGGATATCTATATCGGCTCCATCTATGCCACGGGGCACAATACCTGCTATCTGGAACCCTATGCGGATTCCGCCGATGCGCCCATGATTCTGAACCTTGAGTCCGGCGGCTTTTCCAAACTCGCGCCGAACCGTTTTGACACAATGCTGGACGAGGCATCGGAGAAACCGGGGGAGCAGCGTCTGGAGAAGATGGCCTCGGGGCGCTACATGGGGGATCTCTTCAGCATGGCTCTTGCCCTGCTCCATGACGATGCCCAATGGCGTTATGGATTCACCAGCATTGACATGTCGGGCATCATCAGTGACGAGAGCGCGGATCTGAGCGAGGTGGTGCGGATTGTGGCCACCCGGACCGGAAGCGAGCCGGACTTGGAGGAGTGCCGCGATATCCAGAAACTGGCCAAGACGATCCTCAACCGCTCTGCCCGTCTTGTGACGGCGACCTTTGTGGGCATCATCTGGCAGCTTGCCGGAAAGGGCGAGGTCAAGGAGCAGCACATTGCAGTGGATGGTTCCGTCTACGAGAAGATGCCCGGGGCAAAGGAGAACATCATGCGAGCCCTTTCGGAGCTTCTGGGACAGGATGCGGCCAAGGTGGACACGATCCTCGACAACGGCGGTTCCGGCCTTGGTGCGGCCATTGCGGCTGCCATGGCGCAGAAATAACCGGATTTTGGGGCTGTCATAGACAGCCCCTATTTAGATGGTTATAATTAGGGACACTTGAAAACACAAGGTTTCTAGGCAATCTTCAAGCGTAAAAAGAACCGCAAGCATGTCGATGCATATCATTGAGCATCACAAGCTTGCGGTTTTGATTCATTCGGCTATGGTTTTGCTATATCTGCTTTGCATATTTTTCCTGTTCACTGGCAGGGATCTTCATGGCGTTCATCGTCTGTTTGGCATCCCACCCCGAGGTTTCCATCAGATTTCTTATAGTGCTGACGGTAGCCTCTTCTCTACCTTCAATTCGTCCTTCAATTCGTCCTTCAGTTC
>OMRS01000350.1 GCA_900313545.1 uncultured Eubacteriales bacterium
AAACCTGCATGGAGGATGGAGTGCTTCGGGTCTGGCTGTGTGACGGGATCGATGCAAACGATGCTCATGTTCTGGACAAGAAAATGAAGGAAATCCTGACGGATGACGGGGTGAAATCGGTCTGTTTTGATTGCCGTGATTTGAAATCCATCTCCAGTGCCGGTTTGAGGGTGATCCTGCACACGGTCAAGGCTCTTCCCGCCACAAAGGTGGTGGAGGTACCTCCTGAGATATATTCGGTGTTTGAGATGACGGGTTTCACGGAAATCATGGAGGTGAGGAAGGTTTACCGGGTGATTTCTGTCGAGGGACTCAGCCTGATCGGCAGCGGGGCCAATGGGCGGGTGTTCCGCATCGATGACGACACCATCGTTAAAACCTACCTGAGGGAGGACGCCCTTGAGGAGATAAACAGGGAACGGCTGATGGCGCGCACGGCATTTGTACTGGGCATCCCCACCGCCTTGTCGTATGACGTGGTGCGTATCCGTGAAGGAGGCTTCGGAGCGGTCTATGAGATGCTCGATGCCCTCAGCTACGGGGAACTGCTGCAGCGTGGGGAAAAGAGCGTGGATGAAATTGCGGACATGAGCGTGAAGATGCTGCGACTTATCCACAGTCGGGAGATGGGAAACGCCAAACTGCCCAGTATCCGCGAGATGGTTCTTGGCTGGACCCGCGATCTGCGCACACATTTGCCGGAGGATCAGATTGACCGCTTTGAAAAGCTGGTGGAAGGGGTCCCGGATGAGAACACGGTGCTTCACGGGGACTTCCACGTGAAGAACGTCATGTTCCAGGATGGAGAAAGCCTGATGATCGATATGGACACCCTCTGTCACGGGCATCCCGTCTTTGAACTGGCCGGCGTCCGCAATACGATTGTGACCTTCGGAGAAGCGGACCCTGATCCTGTGAACCGGTTTCTGGGGTTGCCCTTTGAAACCACCCGCCAGTTGTGGGACAGGATTCTGCAGGGGTATCTGTCCGGCATGACTGAGGAGGCGCTGCGGGATGTGGACAGGAAAGCCCGTCTGATCGGAATGGTGAGGATCCTGCGCCGGATGATTCGCCATGGAGAAATCCAGACCGGGGAGGGACAGAGGAAGGAGGCGCATTTCCGGCAGAAGATCGGCGAACTGCTGGAACAGGTTCATGACCTCAGCTTCTGATCGCGGCACGGAAACACCCCTGCGCAGACGAAAACCTCATCTCTGGATGCTGGCCGCCCTGACAGTGATCATGGTGGCGATCCTGGCGGCCCTCCATGGCCGGGTCCCCCTGCCCGGATACAGGGTCCGCAATGCCAACACCGTGATGATCCTCTACCTGGTGTGTACGTTTTTTCTGCTTGCCGTCACCCTCCGCCGTCAGCTCAGCTACAATCCGTATTCCTACAATACCGTGTATTATGCGGGCTTTGCCCTGTTTGTCCTGACCGTCCTGTGGACACATGTGTCGCTGGCCTATTCGCTTCGTGTGCAGTGGGAGGCAGTGACGGAACGGGATTTTGCCCGGATTCTGGCCAATTCCGCCGAAAACTTTATCGCCCTGACCCGCCCGGCCATTTTCCTGATGGCTGCGGCGCTGGTGGTGTCCAATGCGGTGCTGCTCAGGCGGGAGGGCGTGGCTCCCGGGAACATGCTGGGACTGGTCCTCGCGGCACTGCTGGCGGGCGGAGCCCAGGTCCTGGCGATACTGGGCAGAATGAAGCTGTCCACGCAGACAGGGATCTTCTGGGTGGATCTTCTGACCAACCAGTTCGCCGCCGTCTACCTGTATTTTGAATGCATGGTGATCGGGACCATGGCCGCCTGCGTCGGCGTATCTCTGTATACTCCGCCTCCGGACCGGGATGCGGTGATCATCCTGGGCTGCGCACTGCGGCGGAACGGGACGCCCACGCCGCTGCTGGAAGGACGGATTCGCCGGGCAATGGAGTTTGACCGGATGCAGCAGGCTGCAGGCGGCGTGCCGGTCCGTTTTGTGGTTTCCGGGGGCCAGGGAAAAAACGAGGTGATCCCGGAGGCCGAGTCCATGCGCCGTTTCCTGAACGCGCAGGGCATCGGGGATGAGCGGATTATCATGGAGGACAGGTCCACCAGTACCCGGGAGAATATGGCGTTTTCCAAGGCTCTGATTGCCGCCTGGAAGCCGGAGGCCAGAGTCGCCTTCTCCACCACCCGCTATCATGTGTTCCGTGCGGGACTCATGGCCAGGCGGGAACATCTCCCTGCGCTGGGCATGGGGGCAGGTACCCGCTGGTACTACTGGCCCAATGCCACCGTTCGGGAATTTGCGGGGCTGCTGGCCGGCCACCGGGGGAAACAACTGCTCATCCTGGGCGGAGTCATGGTCGTGTACCTTGTGGCCACTGTCCTGAGCTACAGGCTCTGACAACAAAAGGGACTGCTGCAAACGCTTTGCAGCAGTCCCTTTTCAGGTTCTCAGGCATCGATGCCGGTGACCCGGTAATCACGGGCTTCCACGGCCGACTTCAGCACGTCATCGGCTACATCCGCGGTGAGGGTGACCTGTGCCGTGCCGCTGGTGTGGCTGACGACGGCTTCACTGACACCCTCCAGGGACTCGAGCGCCTTTTTGACGGATGCTTCGCAGTGGGGGCACATCATGCCTTCGATATGCAGAGTTTTGTTCATGGATGGTTCCTCCTTGATGGTTTCATTTGAAATATATGTCTCGGGAAGGGCTACGGCTCCGCGGCCGGGACGGTCCCGGGATGCGTCATGGGGATTGAACCAGTTCAGCCGCAGGGCATTGGTCACCACACAGAAGCTGGACAGGCTCATGGCGGCTGCGCCGAACATGGGGCTCAGCAGGAGGCCGAAGGCGGGATAGTAGGCGCCCGCAGCCAGGGGAATGCCGATGATATTGTAGAAAAAGGCCCAGAACAGATTCTGGCGGATGTTGCGCAGGGTGGCACGGCTCAGGCGGATGGCGGCCGCCACGTCGCTCAGACGGCTCTTCATGAGCACGATATCGGCGGCGTCGATGGCCACGTCGGTTCCGGCTCCGATGGCGATCCCGGTGTTTGCCCGGGTGAGCGCCGGGGCATCGTTGATTCCGTCGCCCACCATGGCGACTTTGCCTGCTGCGGACAGCCGGCGGATGACGGCCTCCTTGCCCTCCGGCAGAACGTCGGGGATCACCTCATCCACGCCCACCTGCCGGCCGATGGCCTGCGCGGTGCGCGCATTGTCGCCGGTGAGCATCACCACGCGGATGCCCATGTTCTGAAGCTCGCGGACCGCCTGCGCACTATCCTCCTTGACCACATCCGCCACAGCGATGAGCCCCAGGATGCGGCCGCCCCGGGCAAAGCACAGGGGCGTTTTGCCTGAGGCGGAGAGAGCCTCCGCCTGCGCGCGCAGGGCCTGGGGAAGCGGGGTGTGCCGGGAAAGGAAGGCCACGCTTCCGCCCACAAGGGGAACGCCCTGGACCTGGGCCTGAAGGCCATTGCCCGGCAGGATCTCAAAATCCTGCACATCCTCCCCTTCAAGGCCTTCCTCGCGGGAAAGCTGCAGGACAGCCAAAGCCAGGGGGTGCTCGCTGCGTCGCTCCAGGGTCACTGCGCAGCGGAGCAGTTCGTCCCGGGAGACGCCCTCTGAGGGGAGGATGTCGGTCACCACGGGCTCGCCCCGGGTGATGGTTCCGGTTTTGTCCAGCACGACGATTTGCGTCCTTCCTGCGTTTTCCAGGGACACGGCGGTTTTGAAGAGGATTCCCTGTCGGGCACCCACCCCGTTCCCCACCATGATGGCCACGGGGGTGGCCAGGCCCAGGGCGCAGGGACAGGAGATGACCAGCACGGAGATGCTCCGGGCCAGAGCGAAGGCAAAGCGCTCTCCCGCAAGGAGCAAGATGAAGAGGGTGAGCGCCGCAATGCCGATTACGGCAGGAACAAACACTCCGGAGACTCGGTCGGCGATCTTGGCGATGGGAGCCTTGGTGGCGGCGGCATCGGAGACCATGCGCACGATCTGGGACAGGGTGGTGTCACTCCCCACCCGGGTGGCCCGACAGCGAAGGAAGCCGGAGGTGTTGACTGTGGCTGCGCTGACGCTGTCGCCGGCTACCTTGTCTACGGGATGACTCTCCCCGGTGAGGGCGGACTCATTGACTGCGGAAGTCCCCTCCAGCACCACGCCGTCCACGGGGATGTGCGTGCCGGGGCGGACCACGAAGATGTCGCCGATGACGACCTGATCGATGGGAACCTCCACTTCCCGGCCTTCACGTACGAGAACGGCGGTCTGGGGAGAGAGCTTCATCAGGGCGCGCAGGGCATCCGTGGTTTTTCCCTTGGATCGGGCTTCCAGCATCTTGCCCACGGTGATCAGGGCAAGGATCATGGCGGCACTCTCGAAATACAGATCGTGCATCCGCGAGGCGGCTCCGGCAGGGTCCAGAGTCATGAGCAGCAGCACCACCACGCTCCAGGTAAAGGAAGCCATGGATCCCATGGCCACCAGGGTGTCCATGTTCGGCGAGCGGCGGACAAGGCCCTGAAAACCGCTGATGAAAAAACGCTGGTTGATGACCATCACGATCCCGGCAAGGAGCATCTGGACAATCGCGATGCCCAGCGGATTGCCCTCAAGGAAGGCCGGCAGGGGGAGGTGCAGCAGGGAGTGGCCCATGGACAGAAACATGAGGAGAAAAAGGAACAGCAAAGAGGCGATCAGACGGCGTCGATGACCGCCTGGGTGCTGGCGGTGCCTTCCA
>OMRS01000065.1 GCA_900313545.1 uncultured Eubacteriales bacterium
CCCGGCCCGCTCAGTATCCCGACCGTTCTCTTGCGGCGCTCAGGAACTTCTCCAGTCTGGGGACCAGAGGCTTTTCACGGGGCAGTCCCGTATTCCCCAGGGGGATCATCTTGTTGGTCCCGTGATAATCGCTTCCCGCCGTGACGAAGAGATCCAAGCGGTCTGCCAGGGAGAGCATCTGCCTTGTCAGTTTGGGCGGGAATCCCGAATAATAAGCCTCCACACCCTGCAGTCCAAATCCGATCAGGCGGGTGAGCCGGTTTTCCATCTCCTCGCCCATAATCAGCTCGTCCCCGCTGCCGTAAAAGGGATGGGCGAGCACGGGAATGCCGCCCCCGGCAAGAATCCCGGAAATGGCCTGTTCGGGCCGCACATGCTCGTCGTGCAGATGGAGCTGGTCAATAACCTCCCGGATGGCCTGATCTCTGGATTCCGCATAGCCGTATTTCACCATCAGATTGCCGATGTGCGGCTTGCCGGGATTGTCCATGGCGAGGAGCGCGCGGATTTCCTCTTCCGGGAAAACGCATCCGAACTGTGTTTTGATGAAGTCCAGCCTGGCCACCACCTTTTTCATCCGCAGGCTGTGGCCAAGGGAAATCAGGTCCCGGATGGACTCAGCTTCCGCGTCGTACGCATAGCCGAGGATATGGTACATCCCCTGTTCGTCCCTGCAGGAGAATTCGGTCCCGTTGAAGAACTGCGGGTCTCCTTCCCGCAGCAGGCCGCGAATGATCCCGCATCCCTTCACCGCATCATGGTCGGTTACCGCGAAAACCGTAATTCCCGCTTTTTTGACACACTCCAGGATTTCCTCCGGCGTGTTGCTGCCATCGGAAACGGTCGTGTGCATGTGCAAATCAATACGTTCTTTCAAAATTTCCTGCTCCTGTCTGTCCGGCGCAACAGTTCGCCGTCTTCAGGAAACGGCTCCCGGTGCGGCAAAAGCCCCCCGGGTCCCGTTCCTTCACTCAGAATGCCAGCGTATCCAGCCTGTCCGCCAGTTCCGCCACAATGTCCATATACCGGCTGATCCTTTTCTGTGCAGCATCATTCATCTTTCCCCCGCCCCAGATTTTCCGGATCATCCGGATATAGCTCAGCATGGACGCCTTTTCGGTCACTTCATCCAGCCGCGCCTCATCCTCCGTATCCAGATAGAACCTGAGGAAGCGGCGGAAGAACATGATGGAGGTTTCATAGGAGAAGCCCATAAAGTTCTCAATGACGGACGGATCCTCGTCTCCAAGGACCACATAGTACATGTACATATCTCCCAGTTCAACGATGGGGTGCCCCCGGGTGACCTTGTCCATGTCAATCAGGACAGGTTCCCCGTCCTGCAGGAACACATTCCCGGTATGGAAGTCGCCGTGCAGCAGCGTATTGGTGTCCGGAAGGGAATCGATCAGTTTCATGCATTTTTGTGCAAGGTCCGGATCCCGGTAGGAGATCCCCCTTCTGACATTGCTGCGAAGCTTCTCCTTCACATCCGGAAAGCCGTCCTCCGGCGTCACCTCAATGCCGTGCACCGTACGGGCCAGGTTTGCCATAATCTTTGCATAGGCGTCCACCTGACTCGGGGCTTTTGCAAGGTAGACGGACATCGTGTCCGTGTCCACAAGTTCATACATGGCGCCGTAGCGATCGCCCACAGAAACGATGCCAAACGAAATGGCCGTGGGGACGCCCAGGACAAAAGCCCTGCGGCTGTAGGAAATTTCATGCTCCACATCGCGGTAGGTGTTGAACTGGTTGTAGACCTTGATCACCAGTTCATCATTATAGCGGTAGACTTCGCCCTTGGCTCCACTGCCGATCTGTTTGCAGCCATCGAGGGAGATTTCCTTGTACTTCCTGTACCTTGTTTTTTCCGCCTCAAAGGTTCCCGGCCAGATGAAGTTGATGTGCTTGATCAGTTCCTTGAATGCACCGGTCTTGTTGAGAGAAAGTTCCACGCACTCGGCTATGCTCCGGTAGAACCAGCACTGCTTGGAGGGATCCACCTGATTGAGCGCCTGCCACACGTTGTCCCCGTATTCCGCATAGGCGACCGCCAGGGTCCGGATATTGGCCAGCTGGTCCGCAAGCCACAGCATCTGTACGCCGATGTCCCTGCTGTTTTTGAGCACCAGAAGGGACTCCTCCTTGCGCCGGAGCCACGTTTCACTGGGATCCAGTCCCGGATACTCGTTTTCCGATGTGTTGGAGACCAGGAAGGCCACCCGGTCTCCAAAACGCTTGTGAATCTCCTCCAGGGTACCGTCCGTGTTTTCCACAATATCATGCAGGATGCCGGCTGTAATGACTTCCTGGTCCTCCGTCATGGTGGACAGGATATGCGCCACCTCCATGGGATGCAGAATGAACGGCGTTTCACCAAACTTGCGAACCTTTCCCTGGTGCATGATCGTTGCATAGATGATGGCCTCTTCCAACAGATTCATCATGACGTTTCCATTCCTTTCATCCGAAGCTGCGTCCTCCGGGAGACGTGCATGGCTTTTCCCCCCGGAAACTCTTTCCATGAAACAGCATTTTTGCCTGTAATAGTGAAGTATTCTATGCGAAGCCCCTCCGCATGTCAATCCGGGACTTGATTCCGGTCCGGGAATGCCGGGGCCGTCCGTCCTCCTGCCGGTCCTGCAGAGAATATAAAACTGCCGCAGACCGCCAGGCCTGCAGCAGATATGAGATTCAGCGGACGGCCTCCGGATGTGCCTGGCCGCATTGACGGCCAATGCTGACGGTACCGCCGTGCCGCCTCCCGATCAGGGGGGGAATCCTCCTGTTTCTTCAGGAGTCTTTCCCGACAGGGACTGACCCCTCCTTTTTACATCCGAGGTTCTGTTCCCCTTTCTTCGGAATGCAGATGGTGACCAGGGTTCCCCGTCCGGGCGCCGGGCCTATCTCCAGTTTTCCGCCGCAGATCCGATGCAGGCGTTCCCGGACATTGCGGATTCCCACATGCGACCGGTCATCACTGGCCCCGCCCGGGTCAAAGCCGGGTCCGTCGTCCCTGACCCGCAGTTCAAAGCGGTCCTCCAGTTCGGCGGAGGTGATGCTCACGGTTCCCTGTCCGTCCGGATTCTTCCGGATGCCATGTTTGACGGCATTCTCCACAATCGGCTCCAATGTCAGGGGCGGAAGAAAAAATCCGCTCACCCCGATGTCATATTCCACCCTGAGTGCGTCCCCGAAGCGAATCTGCTCCAGCTCGAGGTACAGTCGGGTATGCTGCAGCTCCTGGTCAAAGGGAATCACCCTTTCTGCCGTCAGGGAGTCCATGTTTCCTCGCAGATACCTGGAAAACTTCCGTGTTGCCAGTTTTGCGTTCCCGGGATCCCGTTCGCACATGGCTTCGATGGAACCCAGCGTGTTGTAGAGGAAATGGGGTTTGATCTGACTGAGCATCAGCTGGATCCGCTGCTCTGCAATCTTCTCATCCGCCGCAAGCTGGGAAAACTCCGTGTAATGGATGAACATCAGGGCCGCGCCCAGGGTCATCCCCAGATAAACGGTCCGGGCATCCTTCGCAGTCTCCTGGATGATGATGGCCGCAATCACCAGCAGCATGATGGAACACAGGGAAACCCGATTCTGATGCCGGAACTTTCTCCCATAGAGGATGAACTGTGCGATGATCATGGCGATGACGATGATGCAGATTCCGAGATATGCATGAAACAGGGGGCCGTGGGAATAATGATTCTGTTGATCGACAACCACCATCCATCCGAAGGGGACTGACACAAACTGCAAAGCCATATTCGCAGCGAGGATTCCCTGCATCACCCTTTGCAGGCGGTTGTAAATCTTTACCTGCATGAACAGGGTCCCGCCTGCCGCGGGGGTCAGGGTATAGTCCAGGCATTTGAACACCCTGAGGACCCAGCCCGGATATTCCGTTCGTCCATCCAGCCACACGCCGCAGTATTCCGCCAGAGCGGAAAACGCCACCAGCGTATAGGTCATGTACAGCAGACGCTTGTCCTCCCGAGGGATTCTGTTGTTCTCAAAGACCAGGATGCACAGGATGATCAGGGCCGTCCAGCACAGAGCAAGAACAGAGGTATAATAGGTGAACATCCGAATTCCTCCATAGGGATTGTTTTCCCCGTGTCGCCCGTTCCTCCCGGGAGCTTTTTCCCATCTGTTTTTCCAGTCCGCGAAAAAATCAGCCGCCTCATTTCAGCCCTTTCGGGTGACCCTGTACGGCCACATCCGCCCTGGTGGACAGGCCTGACGGCAGGCACTGAACCTGCCACCCTTCTGATCACCGATCCCTATGGCCATCCTGCCATATCCCAAACCCTCTCCCCGGAGGCGAAGGTTCTTCCACGGCTGCCGTATTCGAGTCAGACCGTGAAACCACCCGGTTTGCGGACGTCCATCCGCCGAAGGAAGAGATCACCTTCTGAATTGGCATCTGTGCCTGCGAGAACCTGCCGTATCCCATCTGCACGGCACAGCACAAACCCATGCGCTGAACCGGCCATCCGCAATATGAGCAGGTACAGGACAATCCTCTCCAGGACATGGATATCCGCGTGAGGTCCGCAATCTGTACAATCACGGACCCGCTCCCATTTTCCCCGGGCGAGAAAGGAGAACCGGTTCACTCAATCCTGAATTGAATTCAAACAGGAAACGCGGCGGATTTCAAGGATGAACAGATGGGGCGGGTCCGGGCTCTGCAGGACCGTACCAAAGGCCAGCCCTCCACCATCTCAGGGTTTGACGAGACGCCGGCAGCCGCCTGACCGAGAAGATCACCGTCTTCGAGGATCAGCTTCACCGCAGACTTCAAATCGGCATCACCATCGACATCGAAGCATACACGCAGGCTCCCGCAGGCGGTAATGGCAGTGCGGGCGCCCTGATCTGTCCTGCACGGGTCAGACAATGGTGTATCCTTGTGCGGACAGTACGCTTAAAGCCCTCTCGAAGTTTTCTGCCTTCACAAGAATGTAATCCGTGTTGAAGGTTGATACCGCAAAGATCCCGATATGATTCTCAGCGAGAATACCCGATAATTCCGATAAGATACCGATCAGGGAAAAATCGAGAATTCCCTGAATACGGAACCCTTTCCATCCATCATCACGCTCTGTTGTTCTTTTCGGTGTGTCATCAGACTTGCAAACCAAGGAGATTTCTTCATCCGTTTTGCCAATGAAGAAAAAATCCGTTGCAGTATCAATATCCTCCATCGTCTCAACCCTGCAGACGGTGAAATCATATTCCATTTTCTTCAGTTCCATATGTTCCCCCACAAATTCCGGGTTGTCGCCCTGATATCTTAACGGCCTGCTCAGCACCCCGGCATTTCCGGTTGTTTCATCAGGCAAATTGCTTCCGGTCCCTACCTGTCAGGATTCCGGCATGATCCCGGTTATTGACAGGAGCTGACTGTCCTCTGCCCCGGGATCTTCTTAATACCATATAAGCATATGGATTCCTGCATCCCGGTTTCGTGGCAGCCGCGTACCCTCCGGTTCTCTCAGATTACCCTGGCTTTGCTGAAACCCGGTGCACCATGTCCTGTCGAATCAAGTTCTATAAAACTTAATACAAGATTTATAATACTTATGTAAGTGAAATTCAAGTCTTATAATTTAGAGCGTATCATCAACCGCAGCTATGACCAATGTGTGGTCTAAAGGTTCTATTGATAGAAGTCATTTTCTCAATAATATTTAATTTATTTTCTAAATTTTGGCGGTACAAATCTATAAGGAAAGTCATGCTGCCGAAGTTGAAGTCTGCCAGGATGGTAATTCCTTATGCGCCTACCTAACATGGCTGAGCCTTCCCTACACCTCCCAACATTTTATGTATCTTGAATTTAAAATTCAGCAATCATTTTTTGAAACTTGTATTAGAATTATTGAATTTGAATTAAAAAAGTCCTCAAAACACACGATTTATAGAACTTGATTTAATACTCACTTGATATTATAAAACTTGATTCGACAGGACA
>OMRS01000172.1 GCA_900313545.1 uncultured Eubacteriales bacterium
ATGGGCCTGGCCCCCCGCATCTGCACAGACGGGGTCACAGGCATGGATGAGGCGCTCTCCGGAGTCTATGATGCCATCGTGCTGGACAGAATGCTTCCGGGGATGGACGGCATTGAACTCCTGCGCAGTCTGCGCTCGGGCGGCCACCATGTTCCCGTCCTGATGCTCACCGCCCGCAGCGAGCTTCAGGACCGGGTCACGGGTCTTGACGCCGGTGCGGACTACTATCTGACCAAGCCCTTTGAGAACCTGGAATTCCGCGCCTGCCTTCGCGCGGTGCTGCGCCGCCAGCCTCAGATCCTTCCGGACACCCGGGAATTCGAGGACCTGCGTTTTACCCCCTCGGACGGGACGCTGAGCTGCAGGGAGCACTCCCTGCGCCTGTCCGCCAAGGAAAAGGATATCCTGGACCTGCTCATCACCCAGAACCTTCCTCTTTCCAAGGAGGCCATTCTCAACCGGGTCTGGGGCTATGACAGCGAAGCCACCAGCAACAATGTGGAGGCATACATTTCATTTCTGCGCAAGAAGCTCTCCCTTCTGGGCTCCCGCGTCACCATCGGGTCACAGCGCAATATCGGCTACCGACTGGAGGCAAAAAACCCATGATTTCCCGGCTGCGAAAGAAAATCACCCTGGTCCTGAGCCTGGTGATGTGCCTGCTTTTGCTCTTTCTCCTCACCACCGCCATCGGTGCCTTTCATGCATCCTTCCTGCAGCGGACTTCCCATGCCCTCAGGGCGGTCCCGGGTCCGGAGATGAAGGGCGTCAGCCCCCGGCCGGAGATCCCCGTTGCGCTGGTCCAGGTGAACGAGGATGGAACCATCCAGGTGATCCTCAACCAGATCTATGCACTGGAGGCCTCCTCTCTGGAGTCCATCGCGTCCGATCTGCAGGAGCAGGATCTCTTTCAGGGAGAAGTGGAGGGCTTCAATCTGCGGTTTCTCCGTCATCCCCGAAGCCAGAAGGTCCTGTATTCCTTTGTGGACATCACCAATGAACGTTCTGCCCTGAGGTCCCAGATCACCATCGCCCTGATTGTCGGAGTTGGAGCAGCCGTTCTCTTCGTGCTTGTGTCCTGGTTTCTGGCCGGCTGGCTGGTTCAGCCTGTGGCCGAGGTATGGGAAAAGCACCGCCGATTTGTCGCGGACGCATCCCATGAGCTCAAAACCCCTATCACCGTGATCCTCTCAAACTCGGACATGCTCCTGGCCTCCCACGCGGTGACCGATGAGCGCAACCGTCTGCGTCTTGAGGACATCGGTGCCGAATCCCGGCGCATGCGCTCCCTGGTGGAGGATCTCCTCACCCTTGCCCGCACGGACAACATGCCCGTGACCACCCCGCCGGAGGACATCAGCCTTTCTTTTGCGGTCTCCTCCTGCGCGCTGACCATGGAGCCTTCCATCTATGACTGCGGACACTCCCTTGTGACCGACATCGAGCCGGACCTGCGCATGAAAGCCCACAGTCCTGAAATCCACCATCTGACGGAGATCCTGCTGGACAACGCCGGAAAGTATTCCACCCCCGGCAGCGACATCCATCTGAAACTGTTCCGACGTTCCCGCCGGGAAGCCCTTCTCCAGGTGATCAGCGAGGGGACTCCTCTGACCCGGGAGGAATGCAGTTCCGTTTTTGAGCGTTTTTCCCGGGCGGACCCTTCCAGGAGCCAGCAGGTAAGCGGTTATGGTCTCGGGCTGTCCATCGCCAGAAACATCGCGGAACACCTGGGGGGCAGCATCCGCGCCTTCTCCGACCAGCGCACCACCAATACCTTTGAGGTGCGCTTTCCCCTGATCCCCTGATGTTTGCGGAAATCAAAAAAGCACAGCCTGCCCGGAAAATCCGGACAGGCTGCACCGAAGGGGAGCGTTCCCTCAGTTCTGTGTCGCTTTTTTCAGTTCATCCCGCATCTGCAGGATCTGGCGGACATATCCGCTGTAATCCGTCTGGGTTCTGTTGCGCAGCAGCTCAGTCATCTCCTCCACCGGCCTGAGCATCTGCTTCATTCCCAGATTCCCCAAAGTGCCCTTGAGGTTGTGCACCGCACCGAATGCCGCGTCCAGATTCCCTTCATTCACGGCCTTTTCCATTTCCTCAAAGGTGGACATGTCGATCATTTTCTTGCACATTTCCAGATAAAAGCTCTCCATCCCGCAGCAGCGCCGGATGCCGTCCTTCGTATCCACGCCCATGGCGTTCAGCTTGTCAATTGTCAGCATGGTCTCTCCTCCGCCTCTTGTCTTCGCCGCATCCGGGGCCCGGGTACACGGCGTTCTCTGTTTTCTTTCCCATCTAACGGAATTGTAGAGAAGTCTGTTGAAATGTCAAGCTCTTTTCTCCCGCGGCGTTTCCGCCGGACTGCATCCGGATGCGCCGCCTCCTTCAGCCATCCACAACATATAAAAGGAAGGAATTATATGGATCTGACCTGTCTTCACCTTCTTCAGAACCTGCGGGAAAGTCTGCCCGCCTTCGTGACCTCCTTCATGCTGCTTGTCTCCGAATGCACCACGACGGTTCTGCCTTTGCTGTGCGCCGCACTGTACTGGAGCATTTCCCGGCGCTGGGGCATTGTGGCCATGCTGTCCTTTCACCTGAGCAGTCTGCTCAACCTGACCCTCAAGGAAACCTGCGGCGTGCTGCGGCCCTATCACAGGGACCCCACCCTGGTTCCCCTGCCCTCGGCTTCATCCTCCTTTTCCTTCCCCAGCACCCACTCCCAGGTTGCCACCTCCTTCTTCGGCACGGTG
>OMRS01000101.1 GCA_900313545.1 uncultured Eubacteriales bacterium
GGGGATCTATGAGGTCCCCCCCGAATTTCTTGCCCAGCAGCTGGACAGCGTCTTTTCCGACCTGCGGCCCGACGCGGTGAAGATCGGTATGGTTGCCTCCGCCCCCCTGGTGGAGATAATCGCGGAACGGCTGACCTTCCACCGGGCGGAGCGCATCGTGGTGGACCCGGTGATGGTCGCCACCAGCGGCGCCCGGCTCATCGCCGAGGACGCAGTGGAGACCCTGAGCCGCCGGCTCTTTCCCCTGGCCGCCCTTCTGACCCCCAACATCCCCGAAGCGGAGATCCTCTGGGGTGGGCCCATCCGGACAACGGCGGACATGGAGCGGGCCGCAGCGGAGATCGGGGAGAGATACCGCAGCGCCGTGCTGCTCAAGGGCGGCCACGCCGTCAATGACGCCAACGACCTGCTCTTCTCCCAGGGAAAACTGCGGTGGTTCTTCGGCAAGCGCATCCACAACCCCAACACCCACGGGACGGGATGCACCCTCTCCAGCGCCATCGCCGCCAACCTGGCCAAGGGCTTCGCCATGGAGGACGCCGTGGAGCGGGCAAAGGAATACATCTCCGGGGCTCTATCCGCCATGCTGGACCTGGGCGCGGGCAGCGGCCCCATGGCCCATAATTTCGCCCTCACCGGGCGCTGGGCAGAGGAGGCGGACTGACATGACAGAGCGGAAAACTTCCCTGTTTGAAAACGGCCTGATTTGGTTCGGTGCCGGCGTGTCTCTGGCGGAAATCCTCACAGGCACCTATTTTGCTCCCCTGGGATTCCGGCGGGGGCTGGCGGCCATCCTGCTGGGCCACCTCATCGGCTGCGTTATGCTCTTTGCCGCCGGTCTCATCGGCGGGCGCACCGGCAAGAGCGCCATGGAGACCGTGAAGCTGAGCTTCGGGGACAAGGGGGCCGTCTTCTTCGCCGCCCTCAACGTGCTGCAGCTGGTGGGCTGGACCGCCATCATGATCTACGACGGCGCTCTGGCGGCCGACGGTGTGGTGTCCGTGGGACACTGGGTGTGGGCCCTGGTCATCGGCGGGCTCATCGTGGTGTGGATCCTGGTGGGCATCCAGAACCTTGGCAAGCTCAACACCGTGGCTATGACCGCCCTGTTCGCCCTGACTGTCATCCTCAGCGTGGTCATCTTCCGGGGCGGGAGCCCAGGGACCACAGCGGAAGAGGCCATGAGCTTCGGCGCAGCGGTAGAGCTGGCGGTGGCCATGCCGCTCAGCTGGCTCCCCCTCATCAGCGACTACACCCGCGCCGCCCAGAAGCCCCTTCAGGCCACCGCGGTGAGTGCTGTGGTCTACGGTTTGGTCAGCTGCTGGATGTACGTCATCGGCATGGGTGCGGCCATTTTCGCCGGGGAGAGCGATCTGGCACAGATCATCCTCAAATCCGGCCTAGGCGCGGCAGGGCTGCTGATCATCGTGCTCTCCACCGTCACCACCACCTTCCTGGACGCCTACTCCGCTGGCGTCTCCAGCGAATCCATCTGGGCCAAACTCCCCGGCAAGTGGATCGCCATAGCGGCTGCCGTCATCGGCACCCTGGGAGCCATTCTCTTCCCCATGGACGACATTACGGATTTCCTCTACCTCATCGGCTCCGTGTTCGCCCCGATGATCGCCATTCTCATTACGGACTTTTTCCTGCTCAAACGGGACAGCAGCGACAGGGCCATGGACGGGCGGAACCTGGTGATCTGGCTCATCGGCTTTCTGGTCTACCGCCTGCTCATGCGGGTGGACATCCCCGTGGGCAACACTTTGCCCGACATGGCAGTGACTATGCTGCTGTGCATCCTGGGCCGCAAACTCCGATCGTGACAGTCAAACCTGAGAACGAAAAACCGGCCCGCAAGATGCGAGCCGTAGTTATGAATCGGTTTCTGCAGCAACATGGAGCACACTGTGGGAAGAAATGATTCACCCGGTCAGGAGCTGCGGTTGCGGCTTTGGCAGCCTGCCGAAATATCCAAATGTTTTACGAGAATGCCTGGCAGTATGGAAAGACTTACTCTGTGGCAATCTAAGGCAACACCGCACAGAAATAGAGGTGCAGGGCAGCCTGAATAATAGTATAATGATGATATGAATAAACAGATAACACTGTCCGCGTTCAGCGACGAGCTGGCAAGCGTACGGACGAAGA
>OMRS01000209.1 GCA_900313545.1 uncultured Eubacteriales bacterium
CGCAGCAGAATAAATAATGCAAATATAACGAAGCACGACATAATTTTCTGCTTGAAAAGAATGACCGCATGATAAACAAGACAGGCACCGGAAAATCCGGTGCCTGCAGAATTCATTATGGGGCTGAAGGGATGGTATTGCGCTGTCTGTAGCGGAGGAGGGCGTAGCTGACTTCGATGATACAGCAGCAGGCCCAGCCGACGGGATACCCCAGCCCTACCAGCAGGGGCGTATTGGAGACAAAGCGCGTGATCACAAACAGGTAGATCTGCCGGATGACCACGAAGGACAGCAGCATGATCACCATAGGCCCCCGGGAATCTCCCTGGCCCCGAAGGGAACCTGCCAGTACGTGATTGACGCAGTTGAACAGAAGGAAAAAGACATTTGCCCTGATGAAAAGACTGCCGAAGGAGATGACTTCTTTTTCGTTTGTAAACAGGCCGACAGCGGGTTCCGCAAAGATGAACAGCCCCAGGGCGATGACGAAGGTGACGCTGACGGACATGAGGATGGTGATGAGGGCTCCGCGGTGGGCACGCTCCATTCTGCCTGCGCCGGTATTCTGGCCGACAAAGGTTGTGGCCGCCATGGCCATGGACTGCATGGGCAGCATGATGAACTGATCCAGCTTGTTGTAGCAGCTCCATCCGGCCATGCAGGAAGAACCGAAGAAATTGACATAGGACTGGACGAACACATTGGAAAAGGCCGTGATGATCGACTGAATCCCTGCCGGCAGCCCAACGGAGAATACCCTGCGCAGGACGGTCAGTTCAATGCGCAGGTCGTGCCAGGTGAGACGGTAGATGTCCCGTGTGCGGCTGAGCAGCAGGAGCGTGGCACCTGCAGAGATGAACTGTGAAAGGATGGTGGCCCAGGCCACGCCGGCGATCCCTGCACCCAGCCCAAGCACAAAGACCAGGTCCAGCAGGATATTGAGGACACTGGTCAGTATCAGGAACAGCAGGGGACGGAACGTGTCTCCCACCGCCCTGAGAATGCCGCTGCCGATGTTGTAGATCAGCAGCCCTGAAATGCCTGCAAAATAGATGACCAGATAGGTGGTGGCATCCTCCATCACGTCCTCGGGCGTGGACATGAAGGCAAGCATGGGACGCACGCCAAGCACGCCGACAGCCGTGAAAAGCACACAGAAAATCAGGGCAACCGCAATGGTGGTTTCGATGGCGCTGTGAAGCTTGTCCATTTCCCGTGCCCCGAAATGCTGGGCGATGATGACGCCGGCACCCACGGAAAACCCGTTGAAAAAGAAGACCAGGATGTTGATGATCACGGTGGTGGAACCTACGGCCGCCAGCGCCTGTTTGCTGACAAAGTTGCCCACCACAATGGAATCAACGGTATTGTAAAGCATCTGGAAAACATTCCCCACCATCAGGGGCAGGGAGAAAAAGAGGATCTGCCGGACGATCGGCCCCTCGGTCATGCTGCGGGCAGAGCTGGAAGAATGCGCCATATCAGGTCTCCTTTTCAGGTAAAAAACAGACGGTCAGCAGGGGAAAAGATGAGAAGAAAGCTTAGCATCCAAAGGAGGATGCGTCAACAGAAAAACAAATGGACGGCAGAAAAACGAAGTACGGAGGACAGATATGCATGAACTGAAGGACCTCTATGAGGCGTACAGGAAGGAAAGCGAAGAAGTCTATGCAAGTGCCAAACTGGGAGCCGGATTGTTCGGCCTGGGAGCCGGACCGAAGGATGATCCCTGCCATATGGAATTTCTCAAACATCTCCACCAGAAGGTGGAACAGATGGTGCAGAAACCTGTGAGCGCTGAAGAGGCCTTTTTGGCAGCCGACTGGATTCTTTCCGCCCAGGGAGAAAATGAACAGGTGCGGGATTACTGGGTGCTGCTGGCCGCGCATACCGAGGTGCTTGGGCTCGTGCCGCTGCTGAAACCGGAGGACAGCTGCCGCCTGGCCCGGGAGTATGAAAAGCGCTTCCCGAAGTCCAGGCGTCTGCCGGCGATGAACCGGCTGCTGTCAGAACTGCAGAAGCGGGGAAATCTGAAGGAGGAAAAGCCGACACTGCTTGGAAAACTGTTTGGAAGATGATCAGGCGCCGTCTGCAGCTGGTGCTGCCGGCGGCGCCTGTTCTATCCGCTGTAGCTGGAAAGGAACTGACGTGTCCTTTCCTGTGTGGGATGCAGGAAAATCTGTTCAGGTGGACCTTCCTCGGCGATTCTTCCGTCATCCATGAAGATGATGTGATTTGAAACGTCCCGGGCAAAAGACATTTCATGGGTGACGATAATCATGGTGGTATGCGCATCTGCAAGGGAACGGATGACGCGAAGAACTTCCCCTGTCAGCTCCGGGTCCAGCGCGGAGGTTGGCTCATCAAAACAGAGGATATCGGGCGACAGGGCCAGTGCCCTGGCGATGGCGACCCGCTGCTGCTGTCCGCCGGACAGCTGATGAGGGTAATTGTTGATCCTCTCGGACAACCCCATGCGCGCAAGGAGCGAACGGCCTTCTTCACGGATGGCATCTTTCCCGGCGGGGGAGGATTCGGAAAGGAGACGGGCACGGCAGACGTTTTCAAGCGCCGTGTACTGAGGAAACAGGTTGAAGCCCTGGAAGACCAGCCCGAAGTGAAGCCGGCGGCTCCGCAGTTCTGCTTCCGACAGCCGCTGATGGCTGTCTCCGTCAAAGATGGTCTCCCCGTTGACCTGAATTTTGCCGGCATCCGGGGTTTCCAGAAAGTTGAGGCACCGGAGAAGAGTGGTTTTTCCGCTTCCGGAGGAACCGATAATGGAGAGGATTTTTCCCTTTTCCAATGAAAATGAGATATCCTTCAGAACCTGCGTCTTGTTAAAGTTTTTAACCAGGTGGGAGACTTCAAGGACTGCCATGGGATCTCCTTTCTCAGCGGAAATAGTCCAGTTTCTTTTCAAGGGACGACAGGCCCACCGTCAGCAGGCCGTTGGCGACCAGATAGTAAATCGCTGTAAAGAACAGGGGCCAGATGGCGCCGGAGATTCCCTGGCTGCCCTTCATGAAGGACTGACCGGCCCAGATGATCTCCTGCAGGGCGATAATGCGGGACAGGGAAGTGTCCTTGACCAGGGTGATGATTTCGTTGGAAATCGGGGGAACGATGCGCTTGATCATCTGCAGCAGTTTGATCCTGAAGAAAATCTGGCTGCGCGTCAGGCCAAGCAC
>OMRS01000207.1 GCA_900313545.1 uncultured Eubacteriales bacterium
GGGAAGGATGTGGGCAAGCGCCATCCCACCATCGGGAACAACGTGACCATCGGAGCCGGAGCCAAGGTGCTGGGGCCTTTCTCGGTGGGGGACGGCAGCAAGATCGGAGCCGGAGCGGTGGTGCTCAAGGAGGTGCCGCCCAACTGCACCGTGGTGGGCAACCCCGGACGGGTGGTCAGAAGGGAAAACCGGGTTGTGGGGGTGGACCTGGATCAGGTCAACCTGCCGGACCCCGTCAAAGCGCATATTGAGGACCTGGAAAACCGGGTCAGGGAACTGGAACAGACCCTGTACCGCATGTGCGGCACAGAGGAGAACAGGGAGGAGACGACATATGGTCATCTATAATACCCAAAGCCGGAAAAAGGAAACCTTTGTACCTATCCGTGAAGGAAAAGTGGGCATCTACTGCTGCGGCCCCACAGTGTATAACTACTTCCACATCGGCAATGCCCGCCCGTTCATCGTTTTTGACACGCTGAGAAGGTATCTGGAGTACCTGGGGTATGAGGTCACCTTCGTGCAGAACTTTACGGATATCGATGATAAAATGATCCGCCGCGCAAACGAGGAGGGCATCACCGTACGGGAACTGGGGGAGCGCTTCATCGCGGAGTACTACCGGGATGCGGACGCCCTGGGGGTCAAGCGTGCCACCGTCAATCCCAAGGCGACGGAGCATATTCCGGAGATCATCGCCCTGGTGCAGAAGCTGATCGAACACGGCCTGGCCTACGCCACGGACACCGGGGATGTGTATTACAATACGGAAGGCTTTGCCGGCTACGGCAAGCTGTGCGGACAGAACCTGGAGGACCTGGAAAGCGGCGCGCGCATCGATGTGGATGAGACCAAGCGCAATCCCATGGACTTTGCGCTCTGGAAGGCCCAGAAGCCCGGAGAACCCGCCTGGGAGTCCCCCTGGGGAATGGGAAGGCCCGGCTGGCATATCGAATGCTCCGCCATGAGCATGAAGTACCTGGGTGAAACCTTTGATATTCACTGCGGCGGCAAGGACCTGGTGTTCCCGCACCACGAAAACGAGATCGCCCAGAGCGAGGGCGCCACGGGAAAGCCCTTTGTCCATTACTGGATGCACAACGGGTTTATCAATGTGGACAATCAGAAGATGAGCAAGTCCCTGGGCAACTTCTTTACCGTTCGGGACATCGCCAAGGAATACGATCTGGAAGCGGTGCGCATGTTCATGCTCAGTGCCCACTACCGCAGCCCCATCAATTTCTCCCGTGAGATGATCGAGCAGGCGAAAGCCAGCCTGGAGCGCCTGTATACGGCCCGGGACCGGTATGCCTTCCTGCTTGAGAAGGCGGAGGACAAGCCCCTGGATGCCGCCGGCCGCACGCTCATGGGCCAGACGGAGATGGCGGGCGTGGCCTTCAGAAGGGCCATGGACGACGATCTCAATACCGCAGATGCCCTGGCTGCCATCTTCGAACTGGTGCGCCAGGCCAACGGCCAGCTGGACGGACAGTCCCCCAAATCCCTGATTGAAGCGGTTCTCAGTCAGCTTACCGCGCTGTGCGGCGTGCTGGGCCTTCTCACCCGTTCGGAGGAATCCGGAGAGGATGACCGCCTGCAGGCTCTGCTGGATGCGCGCAAGGCGGCCCGGGAGCAGAAAAACTGGGCGGAAGCGGACCGGCTCCGCGGGGAGATCGGGAAACTGGGCTATGCCGTCAAGGATACCCGGGAAGGCCAGCAGGTGACGCGCCTGTAAGCCTGCGCAGACGGCGCATGCAGCGCAGGGGAAATCCCCGGTGCCATGCGGTGTGAAAATCCGGGAGCCTGGCGGATGCGTCCGGCAAGCCTTCGGGAAAACGCAGCGTGCCTGCGGCGAATATGGAATATGAAACGGGACAGCCGGCGGAGGATCCTCCGCCGGCTGTCTTTGTCGTTGTGTTTGAAAGCTGCGCTCTGCCGTCAAACGCACAGGAATACAAGGGGGATGAAGGCGGGAAAAGAAGGGGCCGCTGCGCGGAGACTGCGGATGAGGGCACCGACTGTGCAGGGCGGAGCCTCCTTTTCCGGCGCTTGATCCGGCGGACTCCGGATGCGCGATCAATGCCGGCGCCTGTCAGCCCTCGGGAAACACCCAACGCTGCCTGACGCATAAGGAGGGGCATGGGGGACATGGAGAGACCCGGGCTTCTGCATAGTGGCGGCAGCCCGACAGTTTCCGCGTGTTTTGCAGGGCACAGGGAACCCGGAACGGATGAGGGTGCCGGGGAAGCGGAATCGGTGAGGCGGGTCACCGGAGCACAAAGTGTCCCGGGGACGCCTCGGTCAGGTGTGTGCCCGGCAGAGAGAGGAAATCAAACGGCAGGACCTGCCGGCTTCTTTCCAGAAGCGGGTCAGGGACGCGGACGGCGGAGAGCAGGGAGCGGGTGTAGGGATGCAGGGGATGGGAGAACAGCTCCTCTGTGGGGGCGACCTCCACAAGCCTCCCCTGCAGCATGACTCCCGTCCGGTCACTGATGAAGCGGACCATGGACAGATCATGGCTGATCAGCAGAAAGGCAAAATGGTGCAGTCCGCCGTGGTGAACACCCATGACCGGAATCCCTTCATGCCGTCAAAGCGGGCGGCATAGTTCGCGTTGAGCCAGGCCAGGTCCGTCTCCCCGGACTGGAGCATGATGGCCTTGGTGCTTTCCACCGCCACCGTCTTGTAGACCACCCGCTCGATATTGGGGATCTTGTCGTAGTAGTCCTCGTTCCGCTCAAGAAGGATCATGCCGCCGGTCATGTCCCACTCTGCAAACCGGAAGCGGCCGGTGCCCACGGGATGCTGATTGAAGGCGGTGGTGTTCAGGTCTTCCCCCTCCAGCAGGTGACGGGGGAGGATGCCGATGGTAAAATAGCCGAGGATGGCGGCATTGTAGCGGCTCAGGGTGACGACGACGGTGTGCTCATCCGGCGCCTCGACGGAGGTGATGTCCTGAAAGTTGCTGCGGATGCTTGCGGAGAGGGTCTCATCCTGGGTGAGCTCCCGGTAGGTGTAGACCACATCCCGGGCGTCAAAGGGCTCCCCGTCGTGCCAGCGCACGCCGCTGCGCAGACGGAAGGTGTAGGTGCAGGTCCCGGGATCATAGGCAAAGCTTTCGGCCAGGTCGCACACCGGCTTCCCGCTGCCGTCGTATTTCATCAGGCCGGAGAAGATCAGGTCGGGGAGCTCGTCATGGTTGTTGAGCAGCGGATTGATGGTGCTCTCGTTTTCCCCGGCGTACACCAGGGTGTTGGACAGGTCAGACTGGGCCAGGGCTGTGCAGAGGGTCAGCAGCGCGAGCGTGAGCAGCAGGGCAAACGGTTTCTTCATTGGAACAGGTCCTCCTTTGTTGTCATCTGGGTTCGGGACGGAAGAAACGGCGGGCGGGGAAGGCTACAGGATGCGGATTTTGCGGGCATTCTCCCTGCGGAGGTGACTGCCGATGCGGGTGATGCACAGCAGTGTGGTCACCAGGAAAAGCCCGGGAAGGACGATCAGCCACCAGGAATTGGTCAGGAGCGCCCGGTTGGCCAGCGACAGGATGCTTCCCCAGGACAGTTCGTCCACGGGCAGGCCGAGGCCGAGGAAGCTCAGGGTGGATTCCATGGAGATGCAGCTGGAGATGCCGGAGATGATCACAAACAGGATGGCGGAGAGGACGCCGGGTACCAGGTGCCGGAAGGTGACGTACACAAAGCCGCCCCCGGAGGCGCGGGCATAGAGCACGTATTCGGCGTTCCGGATCTGCCGGACCTCGCTGCGGACGATGCGGGACAGCCCCATCCAGCCGGTCAGCCCGATGACCACGGACATGCTCGGGACGTTTCTGGCGGGGAAGACGGCGGTGACGATGAGCACCAGGAGCAGCGAGGGGATGCTTGAGACCAGCTCGACCAGGCGCATCAGAATGCCGTCCGCCAGATCGCGGGACGTGCCGCTGATGCTGCCGTACA
Organism: uncultured Eubacteriales bacterium; assembly: GCA_900313545.1. The sequence goes on from OMRS01000207.1 coordinate 3,957, forward strand.
GGATGCCTGCCGCCGAGAGGATGGCTGCCCCGAGCACCCCGATGATCAGGGAGGTCCGACCGCCGTGGAGCAGGATGGACTGCAGGTCGCGCCCGAGGGTGTCCGTGCCGAAGGGGTGCTCCGGCCCCGGCGGCTGGTTGAGGGCATCAAAGGAATACCCCCTGGGATCGTAGCGGGTCAGCATCGGGGCAAATGCGCAGGAAAGGACGATCAGGGCGAGGAGCAGCAGGGAGAAAAGGGGCAGCCTGCGAAGCCGCCGGAAGGGAGACGGGGGCCTTGCGCGCGGGATGCGGGCCCGGTAGCCGGCGCCGACCAGGACAAACCGGGGATCCCCGGACGCCCCTGCGGGGTCCGGGCAGCAGGGGTCTACCATCGGATTTCCTTCGCCTCCTTCATGCGGGGATCGATGTGTTCATTGATGGTCTGGGCGATCAGGCTGGATGAGAACACGGCCAGACCCGTGATCAGGACGACAAGCATCAGCAGGTTGTAATCGTGGTACTTGGCGCTTTCCACGGCCAGACTGCCGATGCCGGGATAATTGAAGACCGATTCGACGATCACGGTGCCGCCGGTCACATGGGGGATGGAGATGGCCATGATGCTCACGATCGTCGGGGCGACATTGGGCAGGCAGTGCCTCCAGATGACCCTTCTGCGGCTGGCGCCCTTGGAGAGGGCCAGCAGCACATAGTCCCTGCGCACCTCGTCGAGCAGCTTGTTGCGGATCATGAACGCGTAGTACCACAGATGGGTGGAGATCATGACGGTCAGGGGAAGGATCAGGTTCCCTGCATCCGCGCTTTTGCCGATGTCATAGGCCCCGCTGGAGGGCAGCCAGCCGAGGTTGACGCTGAAGATCAGCACCAGCACCACGCCCAGCCAGAAGCCGGGAATGTAGTGGAGGACCGTGCCCGCCTGGCAGATGATCCGGTCCAGGAACCGGTCCTCATGCATCGTGCACAGGACCGCCAGCGGCACCGCCAGAAGGAACACCATCGCATAGGCCAGAAGCCCCAGCAGCAGGGTGTTGCCGGCCAGGGGCGCAATCACCCGCAGGACCGGCTGCCTGTACTTGAAGGAGATCCCGAAGTCGCCCCGCAGGGCATTGGAGAGCCAGCGCGCGTACTGGACGGCAAGGCCGGAGTCAAGGCCGAGGCGGCGGCCTTTTCAGCGTCGGTCATCTGTTCCAGCGAATCCCCGTAGAAGGACTGGAGGGGGTCGCCGGGGGCCAGCCTGGCGAAGA
>OMRS01000062.1 GCA_900313545.1 uncultured Eubacteriales bacterium
ATGCTTTCATCGGAAGAGGACCAGGTAACCTCCTTCCAAAGCGCCTTCTCGGGGGTCACCTCACAGGACAGACTTGCCTTGGCCGCCGCCTCCGGGCCGCCCGTCATCAGGGTGAGCCGCTTCTGGCTGAGCGCAAGCTGGGTCACCGTCCGCCTGAGCTTTCCCAGGATCTTGAGGCTCCGCTTGAGGATGGTCTGATTGTCCTCCTGTACCGCCTTTTGAACGGCAGTCTGGAGCAGCTCCACCGCTTTTTCGGGGTCCTTCTCCACACCCAGCCCTTCATTGTAGATGACGCCGAGTCGCTCATAGCAGTAGGGGCTGTCCAGCTGGGCGCCCTTTTCATAGTACATCCTGGCTTTTTCGTAATCCTTGGCGTTCTTCATGCCGTAGGCATACAGCCAGCCCAGCTCGCCAAAGCAGTACGCGCTGCCCAGCTCCGCCCCCTTCTCGTAATTCTCGATGGCCTTTTCAAAATCCTTCGGGACGGCCTTTCCGTTTTTGTAAAGATCGCCGAGGGCACTGTAGGTCCTCGTCGGGGCGTTTTTCTTCGCCTGTTCATAGAGCTCCAGGGCACGGTCCGGGTCCTTGGCGGTTCCCTTGCCGCTCAGGTAAAGCTCCGCGGCGTCGATCATGCAGTCCGGGTCCCCGTCCTCAATCCCCTTCCGGTACCACTCCAGCGCGGCCGCGTAATCCTGTTTCACGCCCTTGCCGTACTGGTACATCCAGCCGATATTGTAAAAGGACGTGTTCGCGCCGGAGCCCAGGCTGACCACGCTTGAATTCAGCCCGCGGGTATACAGCTCCATGGCCTTTGCGTAATCCCGCTTCACCAGTTTTCCGTTGAGATAGCACCAGGCCAGTTCATTGCAGTCCCCTTTTTCCGCGCCTTTCTCAAAGCAGGCGAGGGCCTTTTCATCGCTCTGCTCCACACCTTCCCCATGATAATAGCGCCAGCCGAGGTTCCCGTATCCGGCGTTGTATCCGGCATCCGCGCATTTTTTCGTCCACTCAAAGGCCTTTTCAAGGTCCTTTTTTTCACCGGTTCCGTCTCTGTACGCCTGGCTGATGCTGATCATGGCGCGGCAGACGATCTGGAAGTCCTCCCCCTCCAGCGCCTTTTCCCCATACTGGATGGCCTTGTCCACATCCTGCCCGTCGACATCGTCAAGCATCAGCGCAGAAAGGCCTTCATAGGCCTCCACGCATCCGCCTGCGATCGCTTTTTCATAGAGCTCCTTCGCCTTTTCACGGTTGAGCTCTGTCCCGCGGCCGTAATGATACAGCCGCGCCTCTCCGTACAGCGCCAGCAGGGAGCCAAGTTCCTCGGCTTTGCGGTACTGCTCCATGGCGGCGGTGTAGCGGCCCGGGTCCGTGCCGGTCAGCGTGGTGTTTCCCAGATAATACCAGGCATCGGCATAGCCGGCCTCGGCGGCCCTGCGGAAGCAGTCAATGGCGGCTTCCCGGTCATAGTCCTTTCCGTTGATGCCAAACCAGAGGTTTTTCCCTTCCTCATAGAGGGCCTTGAGCTCCTGCGTGTCCTCCCCGGCCTGCGCGGCGGCAGTGGCAAGGCCGGCCGTCAGCAGGACCAGGCAGACCAGCGCAAAAATCCAGCTGACTGATAATCTTTTATTCATTTTTCATCCTCCCCGGGCAGCGCCCTTTTTTTGTGATATTGTATCGCTTTTTCAGGGGTTGTCCAATCCCTGGTGCGTCGTTTTTGTCCGTTTTCCCGAGCGTTTTATCGCCCTCCCGGTTCACTCTTCTTCCCGGCCTGCCATATGCCCGGCCGCCCCTTGATGCCCCGCGTCCTGGCATCGGAAACAGCCCTGGCATGCCCGCAGACTTGCCGTGTGCCCCGGCAAGTCTTCCTGTCCCGCGGGTGCTGCTGCCCGTTTCGTGGGCCTCAGACCCCTTCCGGGGATGCCCGGTCAGGTGCCATTTCCGTCCTGATCAGCTTCTCAGATTCCGGATCTGTTTTTATTTTTTGCCTGAGTCCGAATCGGTCAAAGCTCCCCCCGAGCATGTCCCTTGCGATTCCTGCCCCCACATCCACGACATGCGCCACTTCAAGGACGGCTTCATGCAAAGCTTCTGCCGTCGTGTTTTTAACCCTGCGGTAGACCAGCAGCTCATAGACACCTCCGTATTGCTCCACGGAGATATCACTTCCGGGGCACTGCGCCTCGATGGCCTTTGCCACCCGGTCCGCAGTGCGAACTTTACAGCAGCAATCCCCGCAGTAATCCGCCAGCAGGACCTCCCCGCCAAACGCGTCACAAATTTGTGTGAAGCTTTGTTCCACGTTCTGAAGCGGGATGTACACATAAAATTCCTGGTGACGGCTGTACTCGATTCCCGCCCTGCGAAGGAATCTGCCATATTCACGAAGATTTTCCGGGTCAATTCCTCGTCTTGTTTCATGCGCTTCCTCCTGCAGCCTGTCCCGGACCCGCGCCTCAGTTTCCCCGCTATTTCACGGGACTTTCGGGGATGGGGTCTGCTTCCTCAATGATCCCGGCTCAGCCGGGCAGGCACACCCCCGTTCCCGGTCCTCCTCACGGGGCCCCTTCACCCTCATACAGCATGCCCCAGCTGTGCCGGATACGGTCCATCGTTCTGGCCAGGGCGAGCGACTGGTGCAGATTCCAGAGGGCGCACTCCCCGTCCCCCCTCGCCGCCGCCTCGCCAAAGGCCCGGATCTGATACTCAAAGCCGTTGATTTCAAAGGGCACCTTCAGGTATTCCTCCTGCCCGGAAACCGGGGAAATGACGGCTTCCCGGGCCATCTGATAATCCGGGAGAACGATCTGTCCCTTCTCACAGCGGATCACGGCCCTGCGCTCCATCTCTTCTCCGATGGCGGTGACGCACTCGGCCCGCCGGCCCCCCTGGTACCCCAGCGTAATTCGGCTCCACTCATCCGTGCCCAGTTCACTCATCCGGACCTCGGAGGAAATCGTCTCCGGCTCCCCGCCGAAGATCATCTGAATCAGGCCCAGATTATAGATTCCGATGTCCAGAAGCGCCCCTCCGCCCAGGTCCCGACTGAGCTTGCGCTGCCGCCTCTGCTGCGCGGCAACAAACCCATATGCGCACTGTACATCAAGGGGCCTTCCGAGCTTTCCTGAGGCGATCACCTCCAGGATCCGCGAAGTCACCGGAAGGAACCGGATCCAGAAGGCCTCCATGATCAGCGCGCCGCAGGAGCGGGCCTGCTTCGCGATCTCCCGTCCCTGTGCTTCACTGAGCATAAAGGGCTTCTCGCACAGGACCGCTTTTCCCGCGCAGAGGTACAGGCGGCAGTTCTCCATATGCAGGCTGTTGGGGGTGGCGATATAGACCGCCTCCACCTCCGGGTCCGCCGCCATGGCTTCATAGGACCCGTATGCCCGGGGGATGTCAAATTCAGCGGCAAACAACTCCGCCTTCTCCTGACTGCGGGAGGCTGCCGCCCGGATCCTCTGTCCTTCACCGGCCATCTCCTTCAGGGTTAAGGCAAACTTCCGGGCGATGGTCCCCGTCCCGCAGATTCCCCACTTCATCTTTCCTCGCTCTCCTTCCTGTCGTGGTCCGGTCCTCTTCGGACCGCATGAAAAAGCGCTGAAACCCGGCTGCTTTTACAGCGGCCCGCATCTGAATTCACAGAAGCGCAGCCGGATCTTTCATCATCACATGGATGAACCCCTGCCCGCCCCGGGGGACGGGTCGCGGAATGCACTTTTCCGCATCCCTCTCCCGGACGGGGCTATGGCCCCGCATGCGATCCGGCGGAGGCCGCCCGCCCGGACTCCCTGCGCCCTTGCAGGTCCCCTCTAGGTGCTTTTGATCTTCAGCACCAGCTGGTTGTGCAGCTCACCCTCCTGGGTCCATGTATACGCCATATCCTCGGTGATGCCCTCCAGCACCGAATGCGCCAGATCATCCCCCGGTTCAAGCGCGTTAAAGCGGGGACCGCCGTAACGGATGGTCCAGACCGCGCTCTCCGTTTCCTCGGAGTATTCAGCCACCGCCCGGATCTGCGGATTTTCAAGCGCGGGGAACAGCAGGCGGTTCACGGTTTCCTCAAAGGCCAGCTGGATGCGGTTGCCCAGAACGGGGGCGATCTGGCTCCTGATGCAGTATTTCATGATCGTCCCGGCCATGCCCAGAAAATCATAGTCCCGGTTATCCACGCTCAGCTCCAGCACCTTGAGCCGCCTGACAAAGCGGCGGGTGTTCTCGCGCCGGGGATGATCGAAGATCTGCTCCGGCGTCCCCTCCTCATAGATGACCCCCTCGTCCATATAGAACACCCGGCTGGAGATGGCCCGGGCAAAGTGCATCTCGTGGGTGACGATCATCATGGTTTTGCCGGTTTTGGCCAGGTCCCGGATCACCGCCTGCACCTCTCCCACCATGGTGGGGTCCAGCGCGCTGGTGGGTTCATCCAGCAGGATCACATCCGGGTCCATGGCCAGGGTCCGGGCGATGGCGATACGCTGCTGCTGTCCGCCGGAAAGCTCGTCGGGGTAGCTCAGGGCCTTTTCCGCCAGGCCCACGGCGCGCAGCAGCTGCATCCCCGTATCGTAGGCCTCCTGCTTCGGCTTCCCCAGCAGGTCCATGGGCGCCATCATGATGTTCTCGATCACCGTCTTGTGGCCGAAAAGGTTGAAGTGCTGGAACACCATCCCCATCTTCCGGCGCACCTTGCTGATGTCGCACCGGGGATCCGTGATTTCCACCCCGTCCATCCAGATTTTCCCGGATGTGGGCTTCTCCAGCTGGTTGATGCAGCGCAGGAGCGTGCTTTTGCCCGTGCCGGAGGGCCCGATGACGCAGATCACGTCGCCGTCGCGGATCTCCGTGCTGACGTCCTTCAGGGGCACGGCGTTGGGATACTCCTTTTTCAGATGCTCGATCTTAATCATCGG
>OMRS01000066.1 GCA_900313545.1 uncultured Eubacteriales bacterium
CCCAGGGAGCGGAAACGGGCGACCTGCTCCTTCATGAAATCGAAATCACCGCCGATGATGCTCTCCGTGATCTCGATGGTGATCAGGTTGCGCCGGATCCCCGCATCGTCCACCCGCCTGCGGATCTCCTCCACAATATCACAGGAGGCGAAATCGGAACGGGACAGGTTGATGGAATGGGGAACCACCGGCATCCCGATCTCCTTCTGGCGCCGGATCTTTTCCAGAACCTGCTCCAGCACGTACAGGTCCAGCTTGTAAATCTGGCCGGACTCCTCCAGCACGGGAATGAAATCCGCGGGGGACAGGAAGCCCTCCACCGGATCCACCCACCTGGCCAGGGCCTCCTCATCGCACACCTTCTCGTTAACGGCGCGGACGATGGCCTGGCAGTGCACCTGAATCCACTTTTCAGAGATGGCCCGGTCAATGCTGCTCTGGATGTGCTGGCGCCTCCGCATGGCGTCCCGCATCTCGAGGCTGTAAAACCTGTAGCAGGAGGTGTCGGATTTCGGAAGGGAATCACAGGCCATTTTCGCCCTGTCATAGGCGGAGGAGACGGGAACATCCTCGATGCGGGTGGTGTGGATGCCGATGCGCACGGGAAGGACATGACCGCCGTTGATTTTCGGGATCTCCTGGAGGAAAGGGGGAAGCAGGCGGCCGAGCTCTTCCCCTTCCGCGGAGGCCGCAAAGCGGTCAGCGGCGATATGGCAGCAGTTCTCATGGCCGAAGGTCCGGGCGATCAGTTCCGCAAACGCGTTGAGCAGCTTGTCGCCTTCGGCAAACCCGTATTTGTGGTTGTAGAACTTCATGCCGTCCAGGTCCATGTACAGAAGGCAGCCTTCCTTGCCTTCGCGTATGAGCCGCGCTTTTCTGGCATCGCTCAGCGTGAAGAAAAAGGGTAGGTTCGGAAGACCTGTCAGCCGGTCGTAGTTGGTGGCCTTGAGGATGCTTTCCTCATGCAGGGCGATGCTGAACTCCCGGTTGACCCGGTCACCTGAGGCTTCATCCCCGACCCTGTACATGCCTTCATCCATGTACCAGATCTGTGCGATACAGGCCCCCGTTTCCGTGATGAGGTGTTTCCCGTGGGCGTGGACCAGGTGAAAGTCCGAATCCACGCCTGCCTGTGTCCGGTAGATGGCGTCATATTCCCTGTCGGGTCTGCCGATGAATTCGGCGGCGGCTTCAATGAGTTTCTGCCGGTCATCCGGATGCGTGTTCCTGTACATGTCATGGTCCATGTCATGGACGGCCTGACTGCGGTGCGCATATCCGAACAGACGGCAGAAGCCGTCTGAAAGCAGCAGGGTGACGATCTTTCCGCTCACCTGCTGATAGACGGCCATCGGCTGCTGAAGGCTTTCCAGTACAGCCCTTGCCTCTGCTGAATACTCATATCTTTCCATGATGGTTTACCTCGGTGTATGTCATTGTCGGTGCGGTTTGGGCCCGTTTCCGGAGAACCGTTCTTCCGGATGCCCGCGCTCATGTCCCGGCCGCCTGGCAGGAGGCCCCTGTCCGGGGATGATGGGATGCGCCGCTTCTGCGGAGCGACCCCCCTTCCGCATTTTTCTGCCGCGGCTACAGATGCGCACAGGCCTGCGCAGGCGGTGACGCTCTGAGGGAAAGCCCCTGCCGTGTGCCGGCACAGGGCGGAAACAATCAACATATTTTGTACAGTGGACATGGTATCACTTTTTGAAGGGTGGCGCAATGAAATATCACCTTTTTGCAGATGCCGGGCCTCCCGGAAATGTCTGCGGGCGGACCGGGGGGTTCCTTCCCCGGGAGGGCGCTTTTCCGGGAAAACAAAGCCCCCGTCTTTCCGGAGGGAACGGGGCGGAAAGACGGGGTTTTAAGGTGGTTTTAAGCTGCGGAGCGTATGCTGATTTCTGTCAGGCGGAGGGAGACCGGTTGGCCGGCCTTCCTCCGCGGGTTTTGCATGAAAGCGCAGGGAGTGATGCAGATGAAGAAGATATTCTGCCTGATGCTGGCCGGAATGCTCGCGGCGACAGCCATGGCGCAGGGCGGCCCCGGGGGAGTTTTCCCGGGGGATGGAGAGGGGAACCCTGGCAGCGGCGCGCTGCCCGGGGGCCAGGCCGCCGCCATTGAGATCAGCGGGGCCACGGAGATTGTCCAGGCTGCGGAGATGACCGGGCAGAGCTTTGTCTCCGACACGGAGGAGGAGTGCGCCCTGAGGATCAGCACGCCGCAGGAGGTCAGCATTACCTGGCCGCAGGTCATGAAGACCGGCGGCTCACGCGGCGGGGACAGATGCACGTTTGACGGCCTGAACGCGGCGGTGCTGGTGATGGGCGGCTCGACGGCCACCATCACGGGAGGAACGGTCGTTTCGGATGCCAAAGGGGCCGGCGGCGTGTTCTGCTTTGGCGGAAACGGCGGCCGCAGCGGCGTCTGCGGCGACGGGACGACGGTGGTGATCACCGGCACGAAGATCGTGACCTCGGGCGAGGGCTCCGGTGGCATCATCACCACGGGCGGCGGCACGACCTTCGCCGACAGTCTGGATGTCACCACGGGCGCAGGCTCCTCCCCGGCCATCCGGTCGGAACGGGGCGGCGAGGTGGAGGTGGAGGGCGGCTCCTTCACCACGGACGGACCGGATTCCCCGGCAATCTGCGCCGGGGCCGACATCACGGCTAAAAACGCGACCCTGGTCTCCAGCCTTTCCGAGGGGGTCCGCATGGAGGGCATGAACTCCGTCACGCTTGAGGAGTGCAGCCTGACCGCCAACAGCACCCTGTACGGCGGAAAAGCGGACTTCCAGCAAGCCGTCATGATCTGCCGCCCCAGGGGCTCCGGCACAGACGGCGGGAGCGCCGCATTCACCATGACGGGCGGAAGCCTGACCAGTCTGAGCGGGCACATGTTCCATGTCACCAATACCCGGGCAGTGATCACCCTGAGCGGCGTGAAGCTGGTGAATGCGGGCAGCGACGTGCTGCTTTCGGTGTGCAATGACGGCTGGAAGGGCGACGGCAACACGGCGGAGCTGGTGGCGGACGGGCAACTGCTCTCGGGGGAGATCCTCGTGGGCGACAATTCCACCCTGAAGCTGACATTGAAGAACGGCTCCTCCTTCAGGGGGTGCATCGGAGGGCGGATCCTCAATGCAAAGGGGGAGGAGGTGTCCCGGAATGTGGGCTTGGTCGATGTGACCCTTGAGGGGGGCAGCACCTGGACGCTGACGCAGGATACCTTCATCGCCTCCTTTGAGGGCGATCCCGGGAGGGTCACGGGAGACGGCCATGTGCTCTATGTCGGCGGCGTTGCCCTGGAGGGAATCCGGAGATAGCAGGACCTGCTGAAAGGGGAAGCTGGCCCGGAGGACTTCAGGGGATCTGAACAGGGACACAGGGCGGGAAGTCCGGTGCGGTTTTCCGCGATGAAAGCGCCGTGGCCCTGGCCGGGCGGATGCCTGACCGGGTAACGGACGGGGCCCGGGTCTTATCCCCGGGAGGCTGACGGGGACCTGAGGTTCAGAAGGACGACTGCGGAGAGAATCAGGACAATGCCGGCGCCTGACATGAAGGTCAGGGGCTCGTCAAAGACGAGGGAGCCGATCAGGGTGGCCACAAGAGGCTCGATGGTGGCGAGGATTCCCGCGCGGCTGGCCTCCACGCAGGACAGACCGGTGGTATAGGCCAGGAAGGGGATGACGGCGGTGACCAGGGCGGTCAGCAGACAGAAGCCTCCGAGGGACCAGGGGTCCCTGGCGCTGCACAGCAGGGAAAGCATCTGCCCGGGCCGGCAGATCAGCCAGGAACCGGCGGCTGCGAAGACGAAGGTATAGGTGGTCACGGTGAGGGGCGGGACCCTGCGCAGGGCCACGGAACCGAGAATGCTGTACAGGCCGTAGCCGATGCCGGACCCCAGGCCCAGGAGCAGCCCCGGAAGGGTGATCCCCTTCCCTGAAATGCCGCAGACCAGCACGCAGCCCCCGAAGGCAAGCGCCAGGGCGAGGAGCTTGCGGGAGCTGAGCCGTTCATGGAAGAACAGGACGGACATCAGCATGATCCAGATGGGGGAGGTGTACAGCAGAATGGCGGCTGTGGAGAGCGGCATGATCGTGATGGCGGAAAAGTAGCAGACGGTGAAAAACAGGATGCTCCCAAGTCCGAGACCGAGAAACAGGGGAAGATCGCCCGGAGAGATCCGGAAGCCGGAGGAATCCTTCACAAGCAGCAGCACACAGAAGGAGAGTGCCGCCAGCGTGACGCGGATGGACACGATCTGGATGGAACTGAATCCGGCGGAACTGAGGTGCCGGACAAAAATGCCCATGCTGCCCCAGAAGCAGCCGGCCAGAAGAATCAGCGCGGGACCGAAGAAGCGGGAACGGGTTTCCATGCAAACCTCCAAGACTGACCGGAAGGGGAAGGAGGCCTTCCTCCGACCGGAAATGATGGACAAGTATATCATACATGTGCAACCCGGATTCCCGGCGCTCCGGGGAGACACAGCTGCCGGACCGCCTGCCCCTGCCCGCGGGCTGCGCAGCGTATCAAAAAAAAACGGTTGACAAATCCTGAACGGACCGGGTATAGTATCGCCCATAAAAGGCAAGGGCGTCTTTGAGTGTTCAGCTCAAGGACGCCTTTTTCTTTTCCGGAAGTGCGCATACCGGACCGGATGACATGAAAAGGCAAGGGCGTCTTTTGTGTTCCCACAAAAGGTGTCCTTGCCTTTTCCCATATCGACACGACAGGAGGCGGAAAGAATGACTGTTGAATTCTGGTTTTTGATCGGTGCGGCGCTGGTGTTCTGGATGCAGGCGGGATTTGCCATGGTGGAGACCGGGTTTACCCGGGCGAAAAACGCCGGCAACATCATTATGAAGAACCTGATGGATTTCTGCATCGGAACCGTGGTGTTTTCCCTTCTGGGTTATACGCTCATGATGGGAGAGGATGCCCTGGGGGGCCTGATCGGCAAGCCGAACCTCGATATGTTCCTTCACTTCGG
>OMRS01000072.1 GCA_900313545.1 uncultured Eubacteriales bacterium
AGGTAGTACCGGGAGGGGCGCAGCCCGTTTCGGTCGAGCACCGCGCCCACCAGCTCGCCGTCGGAAAAGAGGATGGACGCCGGGCCGTCCCAGGGCTCCATCATGGTAGCGTAATAGTGGTACATGTCCCGCTTTTTCCGGCTCATGGCCCGGTCGTTTTTCCAGGGCTCCGGGATCGTGAGCATCATGGCCAGCGGCAGGTCGACGCCGTTCATGACAAGGAACTCGATGGTGTTGTCCAGCATGGCCGAATCCGAGCCGGAGGCGTTCACCACCGGAAAGACCCGGTCCATATTCCCGCGCAGCACCTCGGAGGAGAGCGTCTCCTCCCGGGCAAGCATCCGGTCCACATTGCCGCGGATCGTGTTGATTTCCCCGTTGTGCAGGAGCATACGCTGGGGATGGGCCTTGCTCCAGGAGGGGAAGGTGTTGGTGGAAAAGCGGGAGTGGACCATGGCCATCTGGCTGACATAGCGCACATCCTGCAGGTCGTCATAAAATGAACGCAGCTGTCCCACCAGCATCATCCCTTTGTAGACGATGGTGCGGCAGGACAGGGAACAGATATAGGTATCCGTGTCCTGTTTTTCAAAGATGCGCCGCAGCACATACAGGCGGCGGTCAAAATCCATGGGGGTCAGGACGCTTTGCGGGCGCCGCAGGAAGCACTGCCGGATGCGGGGCATGGTCCTGCGGGCCCCAGCGCCCAGCTGCGCCGGGTGGCAGGGCACGTCCCGCCACCCGATGACGCTCAGGCTTTCGGAGACGGCCAGCTGGTCGAAGATGCGGCAGGCGCTGTCAGCACCGACCTCATCCTCGGGAAGGAAGAACATTCCCACGCCGTAATCGCCCGGATTCCCCAGTACAAGGCCTTCCTCCTTTGCCCAGGAGGAGAAGAGAAGGTGGGGAATCTGGGTCATGATGCCCACGCCGTCTCCGGTGGTTTCCAGGGCATCGCTGCCCGCCCGGTGGGCCAGGCGCTCCACAATGGACAGCGCCTGGTCGATGGTACGGTGTGTAGCCTTGCCGCTGAGGTCGGCGATGGCGCCCACGCCGCAGGAGTCATGTTCCAGGCCGGGCTGGTAAAGGGGATAGAGCGGGTCTCGCATCATTTTGTGCCTCCTGACGTGCCAAGTATCTCTGCGGCGCAGTCCACCATCCGCATTCCGTGGTTCATGGCGTAGCGCTGTATCCGACGGTGGGCATCTGACTCCGAGATGCCATAGCGGTCCATGAGCAGCCGCTTGGCCTGCTCGACGGTCTCCCTGTCCCCGCCAAGGCGGCGGGGAAGGCGGGAGGCCATCATCTGTGAAAGCATCTCCACCGCGCCCATGATCGCCTGCCCGGACGTGGGAAGGGGCAGGCGGAACACGCGGACGGATTCACAGTCGGAGAGCACGTCGGGCTTGGCAATCAGAAGGACCAGAATATGTTCCCCGTAATCAAAGACCAGGTCCTCCGGATCCAGACCCGGCATGGTGCCGGCCAGAATCAGGATGCCGTCCTCGCACAGGGCGAGGACTCTGCGCAGCTCTCCCGCGGAGGAACAGCTGCGCGGCAGGGTATAGCCGGAGGAAGTCAGCAGCCGGGACAGCTGCTCACGCGTTGTTTCCGAGGTGCTAGCGATGATGATCCGGGGCACTGGCTTCCTCTCCTTTCTGATGGACACGCATCAGACACTCAGAACATGACGAGATAACGGCTGATCTCCCACTGGCTGACGTGGGTCCTGTAGGCGTCCCACTCCTTTTCCTTGCCCTGCACGTACTGGGAAAGCACATGTTCGCCGAGGGCGCCGCAGATGACCTCGTCCTCCACCAGGCAGTCGATGGCTTCCTTCAGCGTTCCGGGAAGGGAACGGATGCCCCTGGCCTCGCGGGCCGTTGAATCCATGGCAAAGATGTTCTCGGTGATCTCCTCCGGCGGGGTCATGCCCTTCTCGATACCGTCAAGGCCTGCGGCCAGGCACACGGCCATGTTCAGGTAGGGGTTGCAGCTGGGATCGGGGCAGCGGAGTTCCACGCGGGTGCCCATGCCCCGGGCTGCGGGGATGCGGATGAGCGCGGAACGGTTGCTGGCGCTCCAGGCCAGGTAGCAGGGGGCTTCATAGCCCGGGACCAGGCGCTTGTAGCTGTTGACCAGCGGGTTGGTGATGGCGGCCATGCCGCGCACGTGGGCAAGAATGCCCGCGATAAAGGAATAGGCTTCACGGCTGAGACCGCGGACGTCGGACGGGTCGGCGAAGACGTTCCTTCCGTCGCGGAACAGGCTCATGTTGGTGTGCA
>OMRS01000025.1 GCA_900313545.1 uncultured Eubacteriales bacterium
ACGGCGAACTCCATGAACTGCCTGACCGAGGTCATCGGCATGGCGCTGCCTGGAAACGGCACCATCGCCGCGGTGGATGCCGCGAGGATCCGCCTGGCCAAGAAGACCGGCATGCGGGTGGTGGAGCTGGTCCGGGAAGGGCTCACCCCCGACAAAATCCTGACGGAGAGCGCTTTCCGCAATGCCCTTTGTCTGGACATGGCCGTGGGCTGCTCCACCAATACCGTGCTGCACCTCCCGGCCATCGCCCATGAGGCGGGCATCGATTTCGATCTTGACTGGGTCAACGAGGTCAGTGCCAGGGTTCCCAACCTGTGCCACCTGGCACCGGCGGGGGAACATCATGTCATCGACCTGCACCTGGCCGGCGGCGTCATGGGCGTGCTCTCCGAGCTGGCCGGCCGCGGCCTGCTGTGCGAGGATGCGCTGACGGTTTCCGGAAAGACCCTGGGCGAGGAGATCCGGATGGGCCGCAACGCCAATCCCGAGGTGATCCGTCCCTTTGACAGGCCCTACTCCCCGACCGGCGGACTGATGATCCTGCGCGGCAACCTGGCCCCGGACGGCGCCGTGGTCAAGCGCAGCGCCGTGGCGGCTGAAATGCTGGTGCATGAGGGTCCTGCCCGGGTCTTCAACAGCGAGGACGAGGCCATTGAGGCCATTTATGCCGGAAGCATCCGGCCCGGCGATGTGGTCGTCATCCGCTATGAGGGCCCCAAGGGCGGTCCCGGCATGCGGGAGATGCTCTCTCCCACCAGCGCGATCTGCGGAATGGGTCTGGACCGCGAGGTGGCCCTGATCACCGACGGACGCTTCTCCGGCGCCACCCGCGGCGCGGCCATCGGACATGTGTCTCCGGAGGGCGCCAGCGGCGGCCTGATCGGACTTGTTGAAGAGGGCGACCGGATTTCCATCGACATTCCCGCCGGGAAGCTGGAGCTTCTGGTGGATGAGCAGACCCTCCGGGCGCGCCGGGAGGCCTGGACCTGCCCGCCGCCCAATATCACCCGGGGATACCTGGCACGCTATGCCAAGCTTGTCTCCAGTGCCAACAAGGGCGCCGTGGTGGAATAACCGCACCTGTACATGCGGATGACCATGCGAGTGGTCATCCGCTTTTTTTCGTTGCGCTCTTTACAAGGAAGGGCATTTGGTATATTGTTCAGACGTTTCATCATGTACGGAAGGCGGAGAAGTTTTGACGGAAGAGTGGAACAGGACCATGCGCGCTCACCTGGATTTTCCGGATGTCCGGGAACTCAATTCCCTGCAGCTGGCTTATCTGGGGGATGCGCTTCATGACGTGTATTTCCGCGGACTGCTTCTGAGCCGGGGGTACCGGGTCGGACAGATGCACAAAATGGCGACGGGCAGGGTGAGCGCCCATGCCCAGGCGACGGTCTACCAGGTGCTCTTTGATGAGCTGACACCGGAGGAACAGGAAGTGGCCAGGCGGGGGAGAAACGCCCAGAGCCGGCACCCTGTCCCCAGAAATCAGGATCCGGCGGACTACGGCATGGCCACGGGGCTGGAGGCGCTGTGGGGATATCTGTATGTGACCGGACAGCTGGAGCGGCTGCAGGAACTGCTGGAGCGCTCGGAGCAGATCCTCGGACAGAACGGGATCAGGAAGGAATAGAAGATGGCATATTATGACCGTTATACGGGGAAGACCCCGTCTCAGAAGGACAAATGGCGCGATGACGAAAGGACCTGGCAGCCCCGTCGGGATCAGGAGGCCGGGAACCGGCGCGCCGAGGGCGAGGGATGGCGCAGCGAGAACCGTCAGGGCGGGCGCCCCGGGGTGAATCCCCAGAGAAGGGATGCCCGGGGGGACCGGGGCAGGATGGATTCCGAGAAGGAGCATACCCGGCGTTTCAGGGACGGGCAGCGCCGAGACAGAGACGACGCCGGCAACCGGGACTATCCGGAATCCGGAGCCCGCAGGGGAGACATGAGGTCTGCCCGCGATCCGCGGCCGGCCCGGGAGTTCAGGCGCCCTGAGGAGCGCCGGCCGAGGGAATTCAGGCGCCCGGAGGAGCGGCCGCCCAGGGAGTTCAGACGCCCGGAGGAACGGCTGCCCCGGGAGGAGGAGAACCTTATCCGTGAGGAGGAACTGCAGGAGAACCTGCTTGCCGGGCGCAATCCCATAAGGGAAGCCCTCAAGTCCGGCAGGGACATGGAAAAGCTGCTGATTGCCCGCGGGGAGCTGATGGGCTCTGCCCGGGAGATTGTGGCCATGGCCCGGGAGCAGCATATCGTGGTGCAGGAAGTGGACCGCGCAAAGCTGGATGCCATGCTTCCCGGACATCAGGGCATGATCGCCGTGGTGTCCGCCTATCGCTACAGCACGGTGGAGGACATGCTGGAGCTGGCCAGGTCCAGGGGGGAGGATCCCTTCCTGGTGATTCTGGACGGCATTACGGATCCCCATAACCTGGGAGCCATTATCCGCAGCGCGGAGTGCGCGGGCGCCCACGGGGTGATCATTCCCGAGCGCAGGAGCGTCGGGCTGACCCCGGCGGCGGTCAAGGCCAGTGCCGGCGCGGTGGAGTATATCCCCGTGGCAAGGGAGGTCAACCTGTCCCGCGTGCTGGACAGGCTGAAGGCGGAGAACGTGTGGATTTTCGGGGCGGATGCAGAGGGAGAGGACTTCCGGAAGGTGGATTTCTCCGGCCCCGCGGCGCTGGTGATCGGCTCAGAAGGCGACGGCATGTCCAGGCTGGTGGCCAGGGGATGTGACCGGATCGTCTCCCTGCCCATCCGCGGAAAGATCGATTCCCTCAACGCCTCCGTGGCGGCAGGCATCCTGCTGTACGCCATCGCCGGCACCCGGGGGAAGAGTTGAAGCCGCTGCTGCTGGTAGACGGGTATAATGTGATCGGAGCGTGGGATGTACCCAGGCGTGAACACCTGACCATCGAGGAAGCCAGAGACCGGCTGATTCATCTGATTGCGGACTATGCCGGGTATTCGGGTGAAGAGGTTATCGTGGTGTTTGACGGGCATTATACTGACCGCCCCCTGCGAAGCCGTCAGAGAATGCATGGTGTGGAGGTCGTGTTTACCAAACACGGGGAAAGCGCTGACAACTTCATTGAGACCACCTGCGATGAGGCGCCAAAGTGGCGGCAGATCCGGGTGGCCACCAGTGATCAGGTGGAGCAGACGGTGACCCTGGGACGGGGCGCCATCCGGCTCTCCTCCCGGGAATTCCTGCTGGAGCTGGGGCATGTGCGAAGTGTCGGCAGAAGCCGTCTCAGGAAGGACGAGGTCTCCAGGGGGGATCTGTTCACAAGGCTTCCGAGGGAGCAGCGGGAATGGTTTGACAAAATGAGAAAAGGGGAAGACTGAGGCGTTGAAAGGACAGACTCCGCTTGCGGACTCCAGCGATGAGGAACTGGTCAGGTCGGCGCGGGACGGCTCGGAGCCGGCCGCCAGCTGCCTGCTTGAACGCTACAAGAATTTTGTGAGATCCAAGGCCAGAATGTACTATCTGGTGGGGGCGGACCAGGAGGATATCATCCAGGAGGGAATGATCGGGCTGTACAGCGCCATTCTGAATTACCGGGAGGAGCGCCACAACTCCTTCCGGGCCTTCGCGGACATGTGCGTGACCCGGAAAATGATCTCCGCCATCAAGGCGGCCAACCGGCAGAAGAACATCCCCCTCAACACATATGTTTCCCTGTACCGCCCCATCTATGAGGAGGAGGGGGAACGGACCCTTCTGGATGTTCTGCCGGGAGACGTTTCGGTGAATCCGGAAGAGCGCCTGATCAGCCGGGAGCACCTGGTGAGAATGGCGGATGCGTATGATGAACGGCTGACGTCCCTGGAGAGGGATGCGCTCAGAGAGTACCTGAGCGGTTTTACCTATGAGGATATTGCCCGGAGGCTGGGCAGCCATACCAAGGCCGTGGACAATGCCCTTCAGCGGATCAAAAAGAAGACCGAGCAGATGCTCCGGGAACAGGCGGAGCTGTCCATGACCCCTGAGGAAAGGGAGAACGCGAAGCAGGAGCGCAAATGGAAGGAAATCCGGGTTGAGACGGAGCGCCTGCGGTTCGTGAAGGAAAATATGTACCGCTATAAAAAACAGGGCCTGTGCAGGGAAAGGGAGCGTTTTTTGAAGGAAAACCAGATGAAAAACCCGGCGCAGGAGGATGCTGCGTCTCCGGAGAAAACCCCCTCCTGTGAACTTTAGGAACATTCAGCATATTGACAAGCATAAACGATTTGGATAGAATAGGCTTGACCAAGCGGTTGACAGGCCATGCAGGTGTAGTTTAATGGCAGAACTTCAGCTTCCCAAGCTGACCGCGTGGGTTCGA
>OMRS01000377.1 GCA_900313545.1 uncultured Eubacteriales bacterium
GATTTTTGTCCGCAACCTTTTTCCAAATGTGTCATTCCGGCCTCTTCGCCCTTTGGCATGTTTTCGCTTGGAGAGAACCGGTCTTGCTCCAGGCCTGGTTTTCGGGAGATAGTGCGCAGGAGTTTCTTAGCTGCAAAACGCCTGTTCGCCAAAGACTCTTCATCGTCGCTCCGGCCTGTGCGGACAGTTTCAAAACACCCTTGCGCCAAACAGAGTGCCACGCAGAAGCTGTCGGCCCCAGAGGGAGCAGGAGGCATCCTCTCCTGCGCAGGCCAAGCACCGGACCGCACAAGGACGCTCCTCAGCACATCCTCCTCTTCCCTGTCTCCTGATTTACGTATCAGGCCTTCATTTTGAATCTCATGTGCCGCTTTTCATCACCTGTCGGCAGCTTCGTCCCGCCTTGGATCTGCATGGCCTCTTTCATTGTCTGAGGTTGACTTTTGCTGTGGGCTCTGTTACGATTCGCCGGCATAACAACTCCCCGCAGAAGGGGTGCCTGCCGCAATCCGTCCCTTGGTATTCCGGTTCCCGGCAGGCAGGAGGTAATATGAACAACGTCTTTTCAAATCTCGGGATCTCAGACCCGGTCTATGCACTGGGTGAGGAAATCCTCTCACAGCTTGAACCCCGCTTCAGGAAAATCGATCAAACCGCCGAGTACAATCAGGCAAAGGTCATCGCCGCCATGCAGAAAAACCGGGTCAGTGCCGCCTGTTTTGCCGGCACCACCGGCTACGGGTATAACGATCTGGGCCGCGACACGCTGGAAAAGGTCTATGCGGATACCTTCCATACCGAAGCCGCGCTGGTCCGCCCGCAGATCACCTGCGGAACGCATGCGCTCGCCGTCGCCCTGTCCGCCAATCTGCTGCCCGGGGATGAACTGCTTTCCCCTGTCGGCCGCCCCTATGATACCCTGGAAGAAGTCATCGGGTTGCGCCCCAGCCCCTGTTCACTGGCAGAATACGGGGTCACCTACGCCGAAGTCCCGCTCCTGCCGGACGGAAGTATCGATTATGAAGGCGTCAAAGGCGCCATCAATGAGCGCACAAAGCTGGTGACCATCCAGCGGTCCAAGGGATATGCCACCCGCCCCACCCTGTCCGTTGAGGAAATCGGGAAACTGATCAAGGTCGTCCGCTCCGTCCGTCCGGGCATCATCTGCATGGTCGACAACTGCTACGGAGAATTCACCGAACGCATCGAACCCAGCGATCTTGGTGCAGATATGATCGTCGGTTCCCTGATCAAGAATCCCGGCGGTGGCCTTGCCCCTGTCGGCGGCTATATCTGCGGGACAAAGGAATGCGTCAGCCGGTGCGCCTTCCGGCTGAGCGCGCCCGGTCTGGGTCAGGAGGTCGGGGCCAGCCTGGGGCTCATGACCCAACTTTACCAGGGCTTTTTCCTCGCTCCCACCGTTACCGCATCCGCGCTCAAGGGAGCCATATTCGCCGCCGGGATCTATGAACGGCTCGGCTATACCGTAACCCCTTCCGCAGATACCCCCCGCCATGACATCATCCAGGCCGTCACCCTCGGCAGTGAGGCTGCCATGGTGGCTTTCTGCAAGGGCATACAGGCCGCCGCGCCGGTTGACAGCTATGTCACCCCCATTCCCTGGGATATGCCCGGGTACAATGCAAAGGTGATCATGGCAGCCGGTGCCTTTGTGCAGGGGTCTTCCATTGAGCTCTCGGCAGACGGTCCCATCCGTCCGCCCTATGCCGTGTATTTCCAGGGCGGCCTGACCTTTGTTCACGCCAAGCTGGGAATCCTCATGAGCGTCCAGAAGCTGGTCGATGCGGGTCTGGTCACTCTTGCCTGAAAACATGGCGGCCCTGGGCGAAATGCGCCCAGGGCCTGTTTTTACAGCTCCATGCTGTGCCAGGTTTCACCTGCCAGATTTTTCCAGCTTGCCGACCGTTCCGTCAGCAGAATATAGCCTCTCGGGCTGCCCTCCTTGGGGATGGAGACGGAGCCGGGATTGAGCACCCTGTTCCCCGTTCCAAAGCTGTCCCAGGCCGGCACATGGGTGTGTCCGTATACCAGAAAATCTCCGGGACAAAGCGGCGGCGGGTTCTGGAGATGGAAGCGGTGTCCGTGGGTCAGCACCAGTACCCTGGAGCCCAGCAGCACCTGCGCTGACTCCACGATGGGGAATTCCAGCACCATCTGGTCCACTTCCGTATCGCAGTTGCCCCTCACCGCCAGCACGCGTTCCCGGATCCCGTTCAGCATGGGGATCACCGCTTTGGGCGCATACCCCTCCGGCAGATCATTTCGGGGGCCGTGATACAGCAGGTCCCCCAGCAGCAGGACACGCTCCGGCATTTCCGCCTCAATTCTCCCCAGCAGCGCCTGCATGCAGGGCGCGCTTCCATGAATGTCCGATGCAATCAACAGTTTCATTCTGCTCCTCACACTTCCAGCGATTTTTCCCCGGTTCTCCCGGATAAATGCGCTTTTCCCGGCATCCCTGCCGCTCTTCAGGAGCACTCCCCCAAAGACGGCCCATCCCGGGAACTGACGCCTGAATCCCTTCTCCCCGCGGCGTGGATCCTCCGTGGTTTTCTGGCGTCAGCATAGCATTTTGTCTCCGGCAAAGTCAATTTTCCCTGCCGCTTTTTCCTGTATCCCCGGATTCCGGCAGCCTGACTTCCGGAAGAAAGGAATCCCGTATGGCTTTGACAACCCGGCAC
>OMRS01000182.1 GCA_900313545.1 uncultured Eubacteriales bacterium
CCCATATCCTTGCCGGGATGATGGACAAGGAGCTGATCCGCCGCGATGATCCGGCCATGCCGGCCTTTGCCTGTACTGCGCCTGTCTCCGTCCTGATCCATCCCTGCGACCGGGAGAGGCCGAAAACAGAGGAAGCGATCAGAAAGATCGAAGCGTTCAGCCGGCACTTTGCGGCGGCATATGGAAAGGAGTAAAGCAAGCTATGAAATGGTATGTCAGCAGGCTGAAGGAATTGGAAAACGCGGCCCCGATCATTTCCGTCTGCGGGGACGACTGCGCGGTTTGCCCGCGGTATCTGGCTCGGACTGAGGAAGAACTGCACGAAACCGCGGTCTTCTGGTACAAAGCCGGCTGGCGGGATCATGTGGTCAGCAACGAGGAAATCCGATGCACCGGCTGCGGCTGTCGGCCCCAGTGCAGCTTTATGCTGCTGCCTTGCGTCCGGGAGCACCAGGTCAGCGCCTGCCGTGAATGCGATCAGTTTGAATGCGAACTGGTCCAAAATACCTTTGCCCGTTCGGAGAAGAAAAAAAGCCAGTGCCAGAAAGCCTGCGAGTCCCCGGAAGAGTTCCGGATGCTGTGCCGGGCATTTTATGAAAAAGAAAAGAACATGCGATAAGGAAAGCGTCCCCTCAGCACAACGGCTTGCCGCCGTGCAGGAAAGGATACCGGGATGGACCGCCCATCTGCCGGGAGGCTCGCCGGAAATCGCCGGATAGCTGAGGGCCGCAGGGATGATCCACGGTTCCGTCTCCTGCTGTCCGGTCCGCCGGGTGATGAGGACCGGACGGATGAAACCTGTACAGGACCTGTCCTTCCCCGGAAGACCATTGACATCGAAAAGGCGGGGGATGCCTTCCGAAAAGCCGGGATACATTTGTGGACATATCTCATGTCTTCCTGCTTCCGCGGCTTTTACCTGCAGGTTGCCGGCAGGCTGGATTTGTAATGATGGATTCTGAGAAAATCCTTATTCCGCAGTGATTCCTCAACGATTTGGAATCGTGAGACGAATTGAGACGATTAATGAGACAATTTTATCTATGAGCCATGAAACGATAATTGCTTTTGTATCGGCGGTTTCATCTTGTCACAAAACCCTGACCTGAAACCGCCATTATTATCTGCTTGCTGACTCTTCGTACGAAATCCAAGGGTAAAGGATGACGTTCATGAGGCATAAACCCGCCGTTTAGATTATTCGCGGCGGTTTCATCCTGTCACAAAACCCCTACCTGAAGCCGCCAAAACGTCTTCTACCTTAAGATAAGAGGACGTTTCAAATGTTATTATTACATCTGGAACTCCTGCGAGCATATCATTTCCCGCCATATGAATGTAAAAAAATCCCCGCATGAGCGGGGAGAAGTGAGCTTATTATTGAGGGCTTTCCTGCGATTGACTGTCAGTGCTTTCGTCATCAGCCGCCGCAGCGCTTGCTTCAATCATCTGTGTGACCACGTGATTTAGCTGCGCGGCGTTTGCACTCGTGACTACCGGTCTGCCAAGCCGCTGTTCCAGGTCGCGCCGTGCATTTCCTGCAACGGAGCCGCCGGCCTGGGCTACGCGTTTGTTGGCTTCAAAACCCTCCGGATGCTCCTGCTGCGACAGTTCCCGTGTGGCAACCTCAGCGAGCTGGTTTAGAGTCAGCTCTGTGGTGCTCATATTATCGCTGAGGCTCTGCTTCTTGAGACCTTTCAGATTTTTGTACTGCCTTGTGGTCATGCCCGACCAAGGGTGATGCAAAGTCACCTTCTCGAGTCATTTATATACCCTGACTTTTCTACTATCCTAAAGCTAGTTCAAAATTCATGAAACGGTGCGTTCACAGATATCCGCAGCCTCTGCAAAAGCAGGCACAGAAGAGAAGCCGGCAGTTACCATTCTGGAACATCTCTTGAAAACCGGATTAAAAAAAGTATAATATTCATGATCGCTTTACCAGTGTGCGGAATGGTGAGCAGTGAAAGCGGAGCGCAATCGTCAAAGCAAGACCTGCGCTTCACACGGAAACGCTGTACATCTGACAAAGATCATCCTCGGGCGACCGCCCTTGTGGTCAGGGAGGGTAAATTCGTCTGTGCGGGCGATGAGGCCGGGCTGGCGGATGATGAGGGAGAGATCACGGACCCCGGCGGCAGGAAGGCCATCCTTGACTTCCTGTCAGACCGTATCAAAAGCCATCCCGGCCAGGAGCGGTCTGCGGCAGGAAAATCAACTGACACCGTTCCAGGGGCAGCCCGACAGGCGCCGGACTGCCCGACTGAAGACAGCGGACTGGGAAAGGCATTGTTTCCTGACCAGGTATTACTGCATTTGACAGGGAAACCTGTCTCATAGAAGGGAGATCAAACATGAAGGCAGATCAGATCATCAAGAACGCGAAAATCTTCACAGCTGACAAGGATCAGCCGCTGGCGACCGCGCTTGCGGTGAAGGACGGCAAGTTCGTCTATGTAGGCGACGAGG
>OMRS01000248.1 GCA_900313545.1 uncultured Eubacteriales bacterium
CTGCTTATTATTACTTCTTTCCGTCCATATCTCGTCGCTTTGATAGTGGATTGTGCGCCAATCCAGTATCAGATCAATATCTTCGGAGAAGCGCTCGATGAGGTGATAAGCCATCGACAGGCTGGTCCCGCCCTTAAAGACGAACGAGGTCTTGTATTGGCTGCGGTGGAATAGGTAATCAAGGATGTAACAGACCCAGAAATTCTTCTCAACGATTGCAGGATGAAGGTTCTTCTTTTCCGCTGTGTTCAGGAACATAATTCTACGGTCTGTATCAGTCAGATTAGCCACCCGGATCACTGACCATTACCATCCTCTGTACATATTCTTGCAGCCTCGGCGTAAATCCACGCGGGCGCGGACTGCATCTCTTTCATGATAATCTCTCGGTCGTATTTGGAAAAGAATCTTCTCATGATTCTGACTGATTCTTCCGAGATATTATTCTTTCCCAGCCCTCGCAGCGACTGAATCAACAGAAGCGTATTACCGCTGAGATTTTTTATTTCACGAGTCGCCTTGTGCTTAAACACTATCTCCGTCTGATTGTAGTGATAACTGCGGTAGGGACCATCACTGACATAGCCCCATGCGGCAGGCACCTGCGTTGAGAGATGGAGGATATTTAACGCCGTGTCTTCGGAAGGCGCGATTGTCCATTTGAACCTGCGCGCTAATGCATGAGCGACCTGATCCATCTGCGGAGCTGCGTATTCCTGAAGGAAATCACTATACTCCGGCTGATCATAAACGCCCTGGATAATCCTGCGAATGGATCCTTCATCAGCAAGCCTTGACAGCGCCCTGTTGATTGCTCCGGCAGGTCCGATATCAAGAAAATCATATGCGCTGAAAGCTTCACCTTTTTTCAATGCGCTGATTCTCTGTTCCAGTTCTTTGGAATAGCCTGGTCGGGACATACCACGTGCCACCTTCTTTTGTCCGATAAATTATACAATATTTCGGACGAAAAGCACGCTTAGATTGGAAGATATAGTATTATTAAACCTGATTTGACAGGACAGGCCGGGACATCCAGGCGCATGGGCAGAAACGGGAAAAGAAAAAAGCTTGACAAATGTAAAGCTTTCGGATATCCTGTAAAAACCTTGACAGGTGTAAAGGCTGAAACCTGTCAGGAAGGAGGACAAGATGAGCATCATTCCCGTATACAACAGGGTCCTGGTCCCCGGGACGCTGCTTGTTTTCAAAACGGAGGAATATACCGGCAGAGTCGGGAGACAACCCTACAAGGATGAGGAGATCAACTTTATCGTGCTGCGCTCCATGGAGGAGCCGCAGCCTTGTTCCAGACAGGATTTCTATCCCGTCGCCATCTCGGGAAGGATCGTGGAGCCGGATGAATCCGGCATCATGAGCGTGCGGCTGGGCCCCAGGCTGAACCTGGAGGACCTGACCGTGTACCGGGACCAGACCCTGAGCATCCGGGTAACACGCAGACCGGACATCGAGGACCTGGGCAGCCGGGAGGAGGAGGAGGCCCTCGCCCGCGTGAAGGAGGCGGTTCTGGATGTGGCCAGGGATCTGGAGTTTGGAGGGATCATCCGGGGCTATGTCCAGCGCTGGGACAATCTGGGAGACGTCGCCAGTGCCATGAGCCAGGTGATGTCCACCACCAATGAGGAGTGCTATGCCATTCTGGCGGAGGACAGCCGGAAAAAGAGAAATGATCTTCTTGAAAAAATGATCATGGAAAACATCGAGATGATCCGTCTCAACAGGAAGGCCCAGTACGCCCAGCAGGAGGACCAGCAGAAGATCTACCGGGAGAGCGCCATCCGCAGGCAGATGGAATTCCTGCAGAAGGGGCTGGATGACATGCATCCGGAAAGCCTGTCGGACCTGCGCCGGCTGGAACGCCGTCTGGAGGAGGCCGGAATGAACGAGGAGGCCCTCAAGGAGGGCAGGAAGGTTCTCTCCCGCCTGAAGAATGAAAACCAGAACAGCCCGGAAACCGGTCTGCTGACGGATTATCTGGAGCTGCTGACCAGCCTGCCCTGGCGAAAGGAGCCTGCCCGGAAAATTGAACTGGAGGAAGCCCGTAAAATCCTGGAGGCGGATCACTTCGGTCTGGACAAGGTGAAAAAGCGGGTGATCCAGCAGATTGCGGTGATGAACCTGAGAGGACAGCAGTCCGGCTCCATACTGCTTTTTGTCGGCGCTCCGGGAACCGGCAAAACCAGCATCGGCCAAAGCATCGCGCGGGCCCTTGGCCGGGAGTATGTCCGGGTCTCCCTGGGAGGCATCCGGGATGAAGCGGATATCCGGGGA
Source organism: uncultured Eubacteriales bacterium (assembly GCA_900313545.1). The sequence goes on from OMRS01000248.1 coordinate 2,293, forward strand.
CACCGCAGAACCTACATCGGGTCCATGCCGGGCCGCATCATCGACGGGATCCGCAAGAGCGGGGTCTCCAACCCCGTGATGGTGCTGGATGAGGTGGACAAGCTCTCCCAGTCCTACAACGGGGACCCGGCCAGCGCGCTGCTGGAGGTACTGGACCCTGAACAGAACGCAACGTTTACGGACCATTATCTCAATGTGCCCTATGACCTGTCGGATGTGTTTTTCATCTGCACGGCGAACTCCACGGATACGATTCCCGAGCCGCTGCTCAACCGCATGGAGGTCATCTCCTTCCAGGGCTATACGCCCCTGGAGAAGCAGGAAATCGCCAGGCTGCACCTGCTCCCCCGCGCGAGGAAGGCGGTGGGCCTGCGGGAGGAGGACCTGGAGGTGACCCCTGAGGCCATCGATGAGGTGATCACCTGCTATACCCGGGAGTCCGGTGTGCGGGGACTGAAAAAACAGATGGACACGATCTGCCGCAACGCCGCGGTCCGGCTGGTGGAGGGCAGGGACCGGAAGGTCAGGGTGGACGCGGGGGAACTGAAGGACTACCTGGACCATCCGCCGCTCAGGCACCGGAAGGTTCCCGAAGGGGCAGCCCCGGGCGTGGTGACGGGACTGGCCTGGACGCCGGCGGGCGGTGAGATCCTCTTTATCGAAACCCTGAGGACAAACGGCACAGGCAGGCTGACGGTCACCGGACAGCTGGGGGATGTGATGAAGGAATCCGCCCAGATTGCCCTTACCCTGGTGCGCTCCCTGTTCCCCGGGGAGGCGGAGGCGCTGGAGAAGCAGGACCTGCACATCCATGTACCGGACGGGGCGACGCCCAAGGACGGGCCCAGCGCCGGCATCACGCTGGTGACGGCCCTTTCCTCGCTGATGTGCGGGGTGGGGGTTCCTCCGGACACCGCCATGACAGGGGAAGTCTCCCTGCAGGGCCGGGTCAGCGCCATCGGGGGGCTGACTGAGAAGCTGATGGCGGCGCAGCGCGCCGGGGTGCGGAGGGTCTTTATTCCCGAAGACAACCTGGACGATCTGGAGGAGGTCCCGGAGGAAATCCGGGGGCAGATGGAGATTCTTCCGGTGAAGGAAGTCTGTGAGGTGCTGGAGGCACTGTCGCTGCGGGAATCCGGAAAAGTCTGCTGAAAAGCGGCGGGTCCGCGCAAAGGAGGGCCATGTGATGGCCCGAAATGAAGAGTATGGACATTCCTCCCTCTGAAAACCGCGGTATGCCCGCTCTGCTGAATATGCAGTTTCTGAGCAGAGGATAAGCTTCCCACCACAATTGAATTCTGATGCCCTCCCATACCCATGCAACGGGTATGGGAGGGCTTTCCTTGATGAAGGAGGTATCCGAACGGGAGAGAAGAAGGGGTCGTTTCATCTCTGCCAGAACCTCCGGCTGTCAGCGGAAGGCCAGGGAGGACGGTTCCCGACAAGCCGGGCAGAAAAGATCAAAAGCCACTTGTTTATTGTTGATTAGTCCATTGAGATACTGTACAATAAAACGAGAGGTGATCGGATGCATATTTCGTCTCGGGGCCGTTATGCCCTTCGGATAATGCTGGATATTGCCATGCACCAGGATCATGGCCCGGTGACCATGAAGGAGGTTGCCAAGCGTCAGCATATTTCCAAAAAATACGGCGATCAGATCGGCATGCAGCTCAGCAAGGCCGGACTGCTGACGACCATTCGTGGACGACAGGGCGGATATCGGCTCATTCCCAGTGCCGCTGACGTGTCTGTGCTGCAGGTGCTCAAAGCCATGGAAGGCCCCATGACTCCCGTGCAGTGTCTGGAAACCGATTCAAACTTCTGTGAACGCTGCGGCTTTTGCATCACCCTGCCCATGTGGAAGGGGCTCCATCAAATCGTGAGCGAGTACCTTGGAGGCATCTCGCTGCAGAATCTGATCGACCGGGCACCACTCCAGCCGGAAGATGAGGACAAGCCGGAACCCAAAATATGAAAAAACCGATCTGACACAGGACAGGCGTCAGATCGGTTTTTTAGCTGCCATGGCGAATGATTTGGTCAAAGGCTGCAC
>OMRS01000322.1 GCA_900313545.1 uncultured Eubacteriales bacterium
CTGAAGCGCCGCGTCAATCTGCGCGTCGGTCAGTTCCAGCGCCCCGTCGAGAATCAGAGGCATTTCCGCCGAGCCTTCAAAAATATTGCCGGTCACATGGCCGTTCTTGCGCACATAATAGCTCAGGCCGGGCACGATATCCGGCGTTTGATCCGTGATGCCGTGCCGGGCAAGAACCCTGGAGTTTACCCAGATGCTGTGGCCTTCCGCTTCCTGAATCAGAAGCTCGGCATCCGGACAGATCGCGTCGAGATCCTCCCTGGTAATCTCGGCACCGTTCAGATTCTTTTTCTCAAACAGGAATTTGTAACACTTCAGGCCGGGATTGTTCCGGATATAATCCGCCATGATCTCCATGCCTTCCTGCTTGCTGTTGAACTGAAGCAGCATTCCCACATCGTTGTACTCAAATCCGATGGGAAAGGTCACATGCACGTGACTGTCGATGATGCCGGGCATGATGAATTTTCCGCCGAGGTCAGTGACCTCGCCCTCATAGGCCGAAAGGCCGGCCTCATCGCCCACATAGATGAATTTCCCGTCCTTCACCGCCAGCGCGGCGGCGTACGGACACGCGGGATTCGATGTGAAAATGCTGACGTTTCTGATGATCTGATCTGCCTTCATGTCAGTTCTCCTTTCGCGGCTGCATTGTCCTGAAGCGGGGAGATTCCACGCTCTTTCCTGACTGTCATATAAATATGTATTGTTTCGTGTCAAGGCACTGTGCCGAGGTGTCAACAGATGCGAAGGGAAAGGACTGAAAACGGGCAGAGCTGCCGGCCTCCGGCCCCTCAGTGGCGGGCCTGCGGTCCGGGACGCCGCCTCCTCCAGTGCCCGCGGGGCATCGTCCGGCAGGGGCGGCAGCAGGGGAGCCATGCACTTTTGCTGACGCGCATGGAGCCTGGTTGCCCAAACATGCCCGGACATGCGGATTCCATTCATGCTGACGGCAGCCGGCGTGCGAAGCTCCATGGATTCAGGCGGATCTCTGCGGGGAAGCCCCGTTTGAGTTCAGAAACCGCAGCATTTCCGCGTGAAGGGAGGCTGGGGAAGCCGGTCCCGCAGGGCCCTTTGGCAGGGGAGGGCGCACAAACCGGTTCCGGAATTTGGTTTGCGGGCAGGACTCCTTGTTGGTATAATACACAGGCCGTATTTGTGGTTTCCCCCGTCTGATCCGGCACCGCCATGAGGAAGGAACTGGACTTTGGGTGCGTTTCCGCAGAGGAACGCGCGGAGAATCAGCTGCCGGTGAAGTCATTCTCCGGCGCGGACGGCGATGTCGCCGGGATGACCTGGGACGGGAGGATCCCGCGGCAGGGCACCGATCCCTTCAGCCCCCCGGCGCGGAGGGCCCGCATGCCCCTGCGAAGCGGGCGGGAAGGCGCGCAGCAGGAGGACGAAATGGAGGATATGCTGGTTTCCGGCGCGGAAACGACCACCGCCGTGCTCCGTAAGGACATCAGAACGGCCGTGCGCTGCGGCAGACCCCCCTGACGCAGACACGCGAACCGTTCAAAGGGCGATTTCACGGGCATCAAAGAGAAACGGTTTGTGTCAGCCGGAGTTTTCAGAGGAGCAGGACCGACTGACAGCAGGAAAAAGAATATGAATGTATATGATTTTGACGGAACGATTTTTTATTCGGACTGCAGCATAGGCTTTGCGCTGTGGTGCATACGGCGTCACCCGAGCCTGGTGATCACGTATCTGCCGGGGATGCTCTTCGGTCTGATCGGACACAAACTGGGATGGATTCCGAATTGCGAGCTGCAGCGCTGGATGTTCAGCTATCTGACAAAGATCGATGATTTTGACGAACAGATCGAGCGCTACTGGGACAAGTACGAAAAAAGGATTTCCGCATGGTACCTGGCGCAGAAAAGACCGGATGACCTGATCATCAGCGCGTCGCCGGCGTGTATTATCGGACCTGTCGCAAAAAGGCTGGGCGTCAATTACATGGCAACGGAATATGACCGTGAATTCGGCGTGTTTACGAATAACCTGATGTATGCCAAGGAAAAGGCGAAGTACATCATCGACCGCGGATTTCCCGTCATAGAGCATTTTTATTCGGATTCCCTGGCCGACACGCCCCTGGCCCTGTGCGCTGAAAAAGCCCATCTGGTCAAGGACCATGCCACCACGGTCGTGGACTGGCCCGATCTGGACAAGGAGACCATGGACACAGTCAAAGAAGAGATCGACACGGGATGGAGCATCCACCTGAAGAATGATTGATGAAGATAATCATTTATGACTTCGGAACCAGCACCGTCAAAACCTGCCTGTTTGAAATTGAATCAGAGATCAGGCTTTTAGCCAGCGCCACCGCCGGTTACGGCCTCTATATTTCCGATGACGGCGGTGCCGAACAGGATACGGAGGAGTGGTGGGAAGCCCTGTGCAGGACCACAAGGGCGCTGTTTGAAAAGTCGGACGTTTCACCGGAGGAAATTGAAGGACTTGCATTCTGCTCCCAGATGCAGGGAACGGTGCTGGTTGACAAAGACGCAAACGCACTCAGACCCCCGATGAATTACCTTGATCAGAAGGGGGCCGGGGAATACAGGGAATGCATGGGGAAGGGAATCGTCAAGGTTTCCGGCTGCAGCCTGTACAAGCTGACGCGCAACCTCGTGGTGAATTATGCAGGCTCAACCAGCTCGAAAGATCCTGTCTGGAAGTACAAGTGGGTGGAGCATAACGAGCCGGATGTCTATAAACGGATATATAAATGGCTGGATATCGGCGACTACCTTGTCGCACGCTCGACAGGCAGAATCGTGCGGACCGCGGACTCGGCCTTTGCCACCTTTCTGTATGATACCAGAAAAGGCAGGGAGGGATGGAACAAAGGCCTGTTAAAGATGTACAAGGTCAATCCCGCGCACATGCCTGAGATTATCGATTGTACGGACAGGGTGGGCGGACTGACAAAAAAAGCGGCGCAGGACCTTGGACTGGTCGAGGGGATTCCGGTCTTCGGCGGCGGAGGAGATACGACCTTTGTGAACATCGGGGCCGGCTGTACGAGGGTTGGCGATACGCATATCTATGTCGGAACAAGCGGATGGGTTTCGACCTGCCTGGATTATCAGGCGGTGGACATCAATGCCATGATCACCGGAGTGCTGTCAGCAAAACGCGGATATTACAACTACTATGCGGAGCTGGAGACGGCCGGGAAGTGCTTTGAATGGGTCCGGGACCATCTTGCGCTGGATGAGGTGGGCGTTTACCTGCACAGCAAGAAGATCACGGATGTGGAGAAGAAGTATATCAGCCTGTATGACTATCTCTCCGAGGAAATCCAAAAGGTCCCGCCGGGAGCAAACGGCGTGATCTTCACTCCGTGGCTCCATGGAAACCGCTGCCCCTTTGAGGATTCAAAGGCGGGCGGGATGTTCTTCAACCTGAGGATTGAAACCGGAAAGAGGGACATGATCAGGGCGGTCCTTGAGGGCATATGCTACCATCTGCGCTGGCTTCTGGAATGCGAGATGAAAAAGGTCAAAACCTCCGATACCATCAGGTTTGTCGGCGGCGGAGCCCTTTCAGGCGTCACATGTCAGATGCTCGCTGACATTACCGGGAGAACGATCGAAACCGTGGAGCATACGCAGGAGGTTGGAGCGGTCGGGACAGCGCTCGTTGTCGCGGCGGGAATCAGAGGGGAAGATGTGCTGGAGCTTTCACGTCAGCTTGTCAAAGCCAGTCATGCCTATATGCCCAATCCCGACAACAGGAAAGTATATGACCGCAATTACAAGGTGTTCAAAAAGCTCTACAAGGCCAATGCCTCAAGCTTTAAGATCATCAACAGCTGACAGGACAACGATACGGTATATGAAAAGAACAAGTGAAAGAGGAATCTGAAGATGGAGTGGGAAGCGAATCTAATTGAATGGTGTCAGAAAAGCCTAAGCTTTGCAGTGGACTTTTCGAAGTATTTTGATTTTATTGGCGCGGAGACGGGGCTGCTGGTCCTTGTCCTGGTCGTGATGTTCTGCTGGAAAAAGAAAGCCGGACAGAAGCTGGCGCTTGTCGTTACGTGCGTGAACATGTGGCTGCCGATGATCAAGTCCGTCGTCTTAAGGCCCAGACCATATATGAAATATCCTGACAGGCTGAAACCTCTTGCCCTGTCAGATGAGAGCGCGGCAGCCATGGATGTGGCGGCTCAGGGATATTCTTTCCCCAGCATGCACAGCGGGTCCGTCTCGGCGGTATACTTCTGGCTGGCGAAGGAGGTTAAAAAGAACTGGCTTTGGATCGTGGCCGGAGTCCTGACCGTGCTGGTAGGCGTTTCAAGGGTCGTGGCAGGCATGCACTATCCGACGGACGTGCTGGCAGGATGGATACTGGGATTTGCAGTGATCGGCGTCTTCATGCTGCTTGACCGGTACGTGCATGATGAGCGGCTGTATTACGCGATCCTGCTGCTCTCCGCGGTTCCGGGACTGTTCTATGTGCGCACGACCGATTTCTTTACCGCTCTCGGGTGCCTGAGCGGCAGCATCGCCGGAATCACATTTGAGCGGAAATATGTGAATTATGAGGATACGCGAAAGATTCCCGCGATGATCCTGCGCGTGCTCGGCGCCATACTCCTGTACTTTGTGGTCAATACGCTGCTGAAGCTCCCGTTTGACAAACAGTTTCTTGCAGGTACAAGTCTTGCGGCCTTTTTGATCAGAACCGTCCGGTATGCGGTGATCATGTTCCTGATCGTCGGCGTATACCCGAAGGCGTTTCCTTTATTTGAGCGGATCGGCGGGAAAGAATAAGGGCAGCGGCGAAAGAAGGAGTGCCGCTGCGCGAAAACGGGCGCGGGAGGAGAAAATGAGAGGTTCAGGGAACAGCCTGCAGGCATTGATGCCCGGAGCGTTCACGGATGCGGACGGCAGGATGACCGAACCGGACGGCGTGTCGGGGTTGTGGAGAAGAGTGATTGTGTACAGCCGGACCGGACGATTTTCCTTCGGCGGGTCTGTGATGGAATATTATGCGGTTTGATATGAAATCCTCCCAGCCGGCTTACGAATCTCAATCCTCTGCTGAAAGATATTTCAAGCTGTATGAGTCCCCGGCTCCAGAAGGCCGGGGACTCATTCTTGATTATAGGAAACTACGGTAATCGATGAGAGGGAAGCAATATCAAAGTTGAGTAACTGTTCAGCAAGCGAGGTTTGGAACCCCCTGTCAGACTGCACGACAAATGATTCTAAATCCGGCCCTAAATTGCAAATTCAATGATTCTCCCGGGAGAGCAGGAGCCGGGCCACAAACTCCCAAAGGACTTGTGGCCCGATGCCGTGGTGAAGCAGCTGCTGTCCTTCCGTTTTGCCGAAGAACGGCTGAACATCGGCAGTCTGTTTGAAATGCTCGACGTGAGAGATCAACGGCTTTATCGTTTTTTGAATGATTATAAATTGAACCTGATCTCCCCTGCCGATATGGATGAGGAC
>OMRS01000410.1 GCA_900313545.1 uncultured Eubacteriales bacterium
GCTGCCTCGACGCCTTTCGTCGAACCGGCGATGACCGTCTGGCCCGGGCAGTTGAAATTCACCGCCTGGACCTCGCCCGCACTCTTTGTTGCCTTCTCACAGGCATCGACAATCACCTCGTCTGCCAGGCCGATGATTGCCGCCATGCCGCCTTCCCCAACGGGAACTGCTTCCTGCATGAACTGCCCGCGCTTGTGCACGAGAAGCACTGCATCCTGGAAATTCAGGACATCCGCCGCAACGAGGGCAGAATACTCCCCAAGGCTATGGCCGCCCGCAATGTCCGGCTGTATGCCATGCTCCTTGAGGATCTCATTGGCGATGACGCTCATGGTGAGAATGGCAGGCTGTGTATTGGCGGTGAGCTTCAGGTCATCCGCCGGCCCCTCAAAACACATTTTCTGGATGGAATACCCAAGAGCCTCATCGGCTTCCTTGAAGAGCCGCTTCGCCACATCATACTTCTCGCAAAAATCCTTGCCCATGCCGACAGTCTGTGCGCCCTGTCCTGGAAATACAAATGCAAGCTTGTTCAATTCATTTCCCCCATTTCTGCAACAGGCTCATAAATCACAGCAAACAAAGACACGATCAATCCACATTGGCCTCGATGCTCTTGAAGGTGTCCGGCAATCCGTTCACAATATCCTCTATGATGGCCTTGACAGGCTTGATGTCCTTGAGCATGCCGGAAATCTCCCCGATCATGACGGAACCGTTCTCCACATCCCCTTCATGGGTAGCACGATGCAGACTTCCAACACCCAGTTTTTCCAATTCCTCCGGCGAGGCGCCTGCCGCCTCCATCTCCTCGTAACGACGGGAGAGCTTGTTGGCGATGACACGAGCCGGATGTCCGAGGGAACGTCCTGTTACCACCGTGGAACGATCCTTCGCCTTCAATACCAGTTCCTTATAGTTCGGATGGGCAATGCACTCCTCGCTCACCACGAAGCGGGAGCCCATCTGCACTGCATGGGCGCCCAGCGCAAAAGCCGCTGCCACCCCGCGGGAATCCGCGATGCCACCCGCCGCGATAACGGGAACATCCACGGCATCCACTACCTGGGGCACAAGCGCCATGGTCGTGATCTCACCGATATGGCCGCCGGATTCCGTACCCTCCGCAATGACCGCATCCGCACCGCTGCGCACAAGACGCTTTGCCAATGCCACAGAGGCCACCACGGGGATGACCTTCGTGCCGATCTCCTTGAGCGCAGGAACGTACTCGCCTGGATTTCCAGCTCCGGTAGTCACCACCGGCACCTTTTCCTCCAATACGACCTGCATAACCTCTTTTACGAAGGGGCTCATGAGCATGACATTAACACCGAAGGGCTTTTCTGTCCGCTCCTTGGCCTTGTGGATCTCCGCACGCAGGGCATCCGGAGGCATGTGTCCTGCGCCGATGATGCCAAGGCCTCCCGCATTGGATACTGCCGACGCCAGTTCAGCTGTACCAATCCAGGCCATGCCCCCCTGCAGGATGGGATATTTTATATTGAGCAATTTACAGATCACATTGTTTTCAAACATAAAGATAAATCCTCCTTAACCCATGAATATCACAGGGGCAACGAATCACCTGTTTTCGCCGTCCTTTGCCAGCATCTCCTCCTTTGTCAATGCATCACGGATATGTCCGAGAACATTGCTCTTGACATACTCGTTCGCCACACCAATGGCGCTACAAATAGACTTGGCATTGGAGGAACCATGGCTGATGATGCAGCAACCATTAACCCCAAGAAGCGGTGCCCCACCGTATTCTGTGACATCCAGACGCTTGCCGAGCTTCTTGAGCGTCGGCATCAGCAAAAGTGCACCAAGTTTGGCAAAAATCCCGCCATCCTTGATGGCTTCCTTGATAAGTTTCAGAATCGTTTTTGCCAGTCCCTCTGCAAATTTTAACACAATATTGCCAACAAATCCATCACAAATTACAACATCGAAGTTTCCCTTGGGAACATCCCGGCCTTCCGCATTACCGATGAAGTTGATGGTTCGCATCGTCTTCAGAAGCTGATAGGTCGCTTTTGCCTGCTCGTTGCCCTTCGTCTCTTCCTCGCCGATGTTCAGAAGTCCCACCCGTGGATTCTCCTTGCCAAAAACATGCTCGGCATAAAGAGCGCCCATCATTCCGCTCTGCACGAGGTGCTCGGGCTTGCTGTCCACGTTGGCGCCGGAATCCAGCAGGAGCGTGACTCCCTTGGGTGTCGGCATTGGCGTCGCAATGGTCGGGCGCCCGATCCCGCGTATCCGCTTCAATATGAGCTGGGCTGCCGTCACCGCGGCCCCGGTGCTGCCCGCGGAAAGCACGGCATCACATTCCCCGTCCTTCACAAGCTGCGTCGCCACAACAACAGAAGCATCCTTTTTCGTCCGCACGGCATCTGCCGGATGCTCCCCCATGCCTATGACCTCACTGGCATGGTGAATCGTGATATTCAGGTCCTCCCATCCTTTCTCGCGCTCCAAAACGCTGCGGATGGCAGTCTCATCCCCCACCAAAACGATTTCACATTGATATTTCCTGGCCGCCCGCACTGCCCCGAAGACGATCTGCTCTGGAGCAAAATCCCCTCCCATGGCATCCACTGCGATTTTCACTGAAGTACCCTCCTACCTGTCTTCCAGCGACACCATCCGAAAGACTCCTGCTCATATAACGAGGCAAGAAATGTCCCCCAAGCCTCTATAATTGAACAATGCATTATAAAGAAAACGAGCAGGACATAATTACATCCTGCTCATGAAAAATTTCATTCAGCCTCCTGGATGACCTGCTTGCCGTCATAATAACCACATTCCGGGCATACATGATGGGGCATCCTCGGTTCGTGGCACTGCGGGCAGGCCGTGAATCCGGGAGTCTCCAGTTTCCAATTGGCACGACGCTTATCGCGACGAGCCTTTGACATCTTGCGCTTTGGTACTGCCATTCCAGATACACCTCCTTGACATCATTCGCTTCCCATATTTCTGAATTGCTGCAATGCCGCAAGCCTCGGATCCGGAACAAACCTGTCACAGCCGCAATCGCCGTGGTTCAGGTTCGCACCGCAGACAGGACAGAGCCCCTTGCAGTCAGGCTTGCAGATATTGCTGAGCGGCTGTGCCGCCAGAAGTGTATCACGAACCAGGCCCGTGATATCCATAGCGTCTCCGTCGAAAACATTCGCTTCATCATCCGCTGTCATTCCATCGCACATGCGCCGAAAATCCTCCGAGAATTCAATCCTCTGATCCTCCGCGCACGGTTCAAGGCACCGGTCACAGACAAAAGTCCTCCTGCATTCAATGATTCCCTCTGCCCGATAACAGGTTCCTGTATTCACAACCTTTCCCTTGACGGCAATCACACCCTCAAAGGCACAGTCATCGAAAACAGCATCCATGTCCTCCGCAGATACCTCAAATGCAAAAGGAATTTCCTTCCCTGCACCGACATTCAAATCAGCAATATTCACTATCATCAGCATCAACCTCAAACCATTATAACGACTGCAATTCCTTTTGTCAAGAAAGAAACTGCTTTCTTATTCGCCAAGGCGTCCGGCGAGGATGCGCAAGGCCTCCTGCTGGACATTCTTCAACGGCACCTTCTCCCTCTCTGCAATCTGCCTGCAGTCCTCATATTCTGCCGAAACAGACACGATCTTCCCGCGATAGGCGCTGATCTTGCACCGCACATCGCCGTGCCTTGTCTCGACCTTTGCGATGCGCCGCACCGCTTCTATGCGCCGTCCGATGGGGAGCACCCGAATCCCGATGCTCGTGGTTTCCCGAAACACGATTTCCGCGCAGGCCTCCTGATGGGCCTCGTCCACAAGGACAGAAAGGGTCTGAGCAGGACGGTTCTTTTTCATGTAGA
>OMRS01000127.1 GCA_900313545.1 uncultured Eubacteriales bacterium
CGGAGGGTTTTCTCTCCGTCTTTCCCCTCTCCGTGAAGGACATGTACGGACTGCCCCACCTGTCCGTCTTCCTTCTGGAAGGCCTGTTTGCCCTGATCCTTTGCTTTTCGTTCCGGCACCGCACCAGGGCATCCTCCCAACCCTTCATTGAATCCCTTTGTCTTGTCTCCGCAGCGCAAATCTTCTTTGAAAGCCTGCGTACCGAACCTCTGATGAAGGGCTTTGTGAAAGTCCAGCAGATTGAATTCCTTCTTCTGATCCTTGCACTGGCCCTGCTACTGCATATCTGTTCCCCCAGGTTCTACATCGCCTTTGTTCTGTGCATCGCCGTGTCCGCCTTCTGCGAATATGCCCTGGACAAACTGCCCTCCATTCCCGTTCCTGTTCTTTACGGTCTGATGGTGGCTTCCCTGATCTGGATGACATATTGCTTCAAGCGCTTCCTGCGCATTCCCCTGGCCTCGGGACAGATGATGTAACTCCCTTAGAGCCGCCCGGAAGCCGGAGATATTCTCTCCGCTTCCGGGCTTTTCTCTTCTGTTCTCTCTTCAGACAGGGTCCCGTCCGAACATCTGTTCCAGACGGCTTGAAAGAAGCGTATTTCTCCTGCGTACGGCCATATTTCTGATGGCCAATCGGAGGGCTTCCTCTGTTCCCACCATTACCAGGCCCTTTTTGGCCCTCGTGATGCCGGTATAGACCAGGTTCCGCTGAAGCATGATATAGTGCGTCATCATCACCGGCATTACCACCACCGGGTACTCCGAGCCTTGCGCCTTGTGAATGGTGGTGGCATAGGCCAGGACCAGCTCATTGAGGTCCTGCACTTCATAGAGGACCTGCCGGTCGTCAAAGCGTACCCTCAGCTGCTGGTCCTCAAGGCTGAGACTCTCCACAACCCCGATATCCCCGTTGAAGACGCCTTTTTCATAGTTATTGCGTACCTGCATGACCTTATCGCCTTCCCGGTAGGTGATTCCTCCCCGTGTCATTCCGGGGGCGCTGCCGTTCAGGGCCTGCTGCAGTCGGGTATTCATCTGGGCAGTCCCCACTGCACCGCGCTGCATGGGGGTGAGCACCTGGATATTTTTCGGATCCGTATGATAAAACCCGGGAAGCCGCCGTCTGACCAGATCCACCATGAGCTCTGCAGCCTTTTCCGGATCTTCCTCCCGGAGAAAAAAGAAATCCGTTTCCGATGTCCGTTTCAGTTCCGGCATCTGTCCCCGGTTGACGCGATGTGCATTCATGATGATCTGGCTGTTCTGCGCCTGCCTGAAAATCCGTGTCAGGCGGACCACGGGGAAACAGCGGCTGTCAATCAGATCCCGCAGCACATTTCCCGCGCCCACACTGGGCAACTGGTCAATATCCCCCACCAGGATCAGGCTCATGCTGTCCGGCACAGCCCGCAGCAGTGCATTCATCAGGAGGATATCGATCATGGAGCATTCATCGACAATGAGCACATCCCCTTCCAAAGGATTCTCGCTGTTGCGCGCATAGCCCTCCGGAGGCTTGATTTCCAACAGCCGGTGGAGGGTCTTGGCTTCTATGCCCGTGGCTTCTGAAAGTCGTTTGGCTGCACGGCCTGTGGGTGCAGCCAGAAGGATGTTCGCGCCTGCTGTGCGCAGCGCCGTAATGATGCCCAGTGTCGTGGTGGTCTTTCCCGTTCCCGGACCACCGGTGAGAATCAGCACCTTCTCTGAGACGGCGGTAAGGATTGCCTTCATCTGTATCTCATCATACGTCATCCCGGTCTCCTCGCTGATGCGCTCCGCAAGGCCCAGTTCTCCCACACGGATTCTGGCCGGATGCAGAAAAATGCGCCGCAGCTGCCGGGCCACCCCCACTTCCGATGCATAAAAGGGAGGGAGATAGATTGCCCGCTCATCCGGAATCAGGTCATTGGGCAACGGTTCCGTCTTCACATCCCCGCTGTCAATCATCTGTTCCAGCACCGGGAGGAGCTGTTCCCGCGTCATCTCCAGAAGCGTGCAGCCACTCTCCAGCAGCTGCTCCCGCATGGCAAAGCAGTGCCCTTGGTCTGCCAGCTGGTTGAGGGTGAACAGCATTCCGCTGCGTAAACGCTCAACCCGATCGTGAGCAAAACCCAGCTTTTCCGCGATGGCATCCGCCGTTTTGAATCCGATTCCCCAGATGTCGTCCGCCAGCCGGTAGGGATTCTCTGTCACCACCTGGATGCTCTCCTGGCCGTAGGTCTTGTAGATCTTGGCTGCATGGGCCGTACTCACATTATGTCCCTGAAGAAAAAGCATGATGTTGCGGATTTCCTTCTGTTCCTCCCAGCTTTGGCGAATCCGCTCGGCGCGCTTTTTCCCCAGACCCGGCACCTCAATCAGGCGATCTGCATCATGCTCGATCACCTCCAGTGTGTTTTCTCCGAAGATTCCCACAATCCGCTTGGCGGTTGCAGGGCCTACTCCCTTGACAAGACCGCTGCCCAGGTATTTTTCAATGCCGTAGATCGTCGCCGGAAGGGTCTCTTCGCAGCGGGTCACGGAAAACTGACGCCCGTACTTGGGATCCATCCGCCATTCCCCGTCCAGAAGCAGCACGGAGCCCACATGGACTTCGGGCATCGCTCCCACACAGGTGACCAGGTCAGGTTCCCTTTTCACCTGACAACGCAGGACCGTGTACCCGTTGGTCTCGTTCTGGTAGGTGATGCGTTCCACCACCGCACGCAACCGTTCCATCAGGCTTCCCCCTTTTCTTCCTTCGCATCCTGTTCCTCCATTGCCCAGATCAGAACCGGATTCATCACATCCATTCCCCGCGGGGTCAGGGCCAGCCGATCCTCCCCGTTTCGGATCAGCCCCAGCTCCCGGCATTTCTGCAGGGTTTGGGGCCAGAAGGCTTCCGGTACCTGCCCGAAATCCCGGGTAAATCTGATCCGGTCCATCCCCCGGACCATCCGCACGCCCATCATCAGGCGCTCATAGCGGCGCGCGGCGGGTGTACAGTCCCCCTCCTTCATGGCCGGGCTGCCAGCCAACCAGTCCCCAAGTCTGGAGGGGTTTTGAAACCTTCCGTCAAGGTCGCTGTGCGCGGCGGGGCCCACGCCCAGATAGGGACCGCATTCCCAGTACAGGAGATTGTGCCTGCACTCCCGCCCCGGACGGGCATAATTGGAAACCTCATAGCGCGCAAGTCCCGCCTGCGCCAAGGCAGAGGTGAGCAGCGCGTCCATTTCCTCCATCTCCTCCTCCTCGGGCAGCATCAGGGGGGTTCTGCGGGACAGGGGCGTGCCTTCCTCCACTATGAGGGAATATACACTCAGATGCTCGGGATGCAGGGACAGGGCTCTTTTGAGGGTGTGCTCAAGATCCTGGAGATGCTGCCCGGGCAGCCCTGTCATCAGGTCCATGTTCAAGTTCTCAAACCCCGCGCTGCGGGCCAGATGTACCGCCTCCTCCGCCTGTGCCGCGCTATGGATGCGCCCGATCTCCCGCAAAAGACGGTCCTCCAGGCTCTGGATTCCCAGTGAACATCGGTTGACTCCTGCCTTCCGGTACCCCGACAGGGTTTCCCGGGTCACGGTTCCGGGATTCATTTCCATTGTGATCTCCGCATCCGGCAGGATGGACAGTTCCCGGGATGCGGCGTCAAGGAGAGTCTCCACTTCTCCGGGGCTCAGCAGCGAAGGCGTGCCGCCTCCAAAGAAGATGCTTCCAAAGCGCCGGTTTTTGCAAAGGGCCGCCTGACGATGTATTTCATCGCAGACGGCCCCGATATAAGCTTCTCTGAAAGACAGCTGCCCCGCGGCAGAGGGAAAGTCGCAGTACTCGCACTTGCGCACACAGAAGGGGACATGGATATACAAACCTGTTTCCATTTTACTCATCCATCTTCAGCACAGCCATGAACGCCTCGCTGGGAACCTCCACGGATCCAAGCTGGCGCATCTTCTTCTTGCCTTCTTTCTGCTTTTCCAGCAGCTTGCGTTTGCGGGTGATGTCTCCGCCATAGCATTTGGCCAGAACGTCCTTGCGCATGGCCTTGACCGTCTCCCGAGCTATCACCTTGCCGCCGATAGCGGCCTGGATGGGGATTTCAAAGAGCTGGCGGGGAATCACGTCCTTGAGCTTCTCGGCAATGGAGCGTCCTCTGGCATAGGCCCGGTCCCGGTGAACAATCATGGACAGGGCATCACAGGGTTCACCGTTGAGAAGCATGTCCATCTTTACCAGATCGCTTTCCCGGTATCCGGACAGCTCATAATCATAGCTGGCATAGCCGCGGCTGCGGCTCTTGATCTGGTCAAAGAAATCGAAGATGATCTCCGAGAGTGGGATCTGGTAATGGAGGCATACGTGCTGCCCCTCATAGACCATATCCTTGAATTCCCCTCGTTTGCCCTGACAGACCTCCATGAGCGCACCCACGTAGTCCTGAGGCGTATGGACACTCACCGCCACATAGGGCTCCTCCATATGGTCAATGGTTCCTATAGGCGGCAGGTTGGAGGGATTGTCCACTTCCACCATGGTTCCGTCCGTCTTGTAAACACGGTAGATGACGCTGGGCGCGGTGGTGATCAGATCCAGATCAAATTCCCGCTCAAGGCGCTGCTGAATGATTTCCATGTGCAGCAGCCCCAGAAATCCGCATCGGAACCCGTATCCCAGCGCCTGGCTGGTTTCCGGCTCCCAGGTCAGGCTGGCATCATTGAGCTGAAGCTTTTCCAGTGCATCTTTCAGATTCTCATACTGGGCGCCATCCGCGGGATAGATTCCGCAAAACACCATGGGCACCACCTGTCGGTACCCGGGCAGCATCTGCTCTGCAGGGCGATCGTTGTCGGTGATCGTATCCCCCACACGTGTATCGTGCAGGTCCTTGATGGAGGCTGCAATATAACCCACATCTCCTGCGCTGAGACAGTCCGTGGGTTCATAGCCCGGGCTTCTGGCGCCCACCTCCACCACCTCAAAGGTGGCACCGGTATTCATCATGCGGATGGTCATTCCCGCGCGGACGGTTCCGGAGAATACGCGGACATAGCAGATCGCACCCCGGTAGTTGTCGTAGAAGCTGTCAAAGATCAGCGCCTGCAGCGGTGCATCAGCATCGCCCACGGGAGAGGGAATGGAGTCCGCCACCCTCTCCAGAACCTCCTCGATGCCCAGACCGGTCTTTGCACTGATCAGAGGCGCGATGTCCGCCGGGATGCCGATGATCTCCTCGATTTCCGAGCGCACCTCCTCCGGCCTGGCGCTGGGCAGGTCGATCTTGTTGATGACCGGAATGATCTCCAGGTTGTGTTCCACCGCCATGTACACATTGGCCAGAGTCTGGGCTTCCACCCCCTGGGTGGCATCCACCACTAGAAGAGCACCCTCACAGGCCGCAAGGGCGCGGCTGACTTCATAGGTAAAGTCCACATGGCCGGGAGTGTCAATCAGGTTGAAGGTGTACATCTCCCCGTTTTTCGCCCGGTAGTTCATGCGGACCGCCTTGCTTTTGATGGTAATCCCCCGCTCCCGCTCCAGCTCCATGGAATCCAGGACCTGATCCACCATCTCCCGCTTGTCAAACACGCCTGTGCTCTCCAGAAGCCGGTCCGCCAGTGTACTCTTTCCGTGGTCGATATGTGCGATAATGCAAAAGTTGCGGATATGTTGCATCTTTTGTTCAGCCAAGTTGTCTCTCCTCTCACGTGCTCATGCCAATTTGCCATGCCGCGGTCAAAAGCATCAGCATGGCCAGGGTTTCAAACAGCCACAGCCAGAACTGGCTGTAGCGCAGCCGGATGCCCCCAAGGTTAAGGATGGACTCCAGCTTGGAAAAGATAAACAGCATCAGAAGTCCGACACTGCGAAGCAAGCCTGCAACAAAATGATGCGTGCTCAGGGACATCTGTGCAATGGACAGGGAAAAACCCGCGGACAGGGTCAGACAGGAGATGCTGCCCAGAACCAGGGACAGGATGCGAAGCAGTCCCGGCTGGTTGCCGTTGAAGGCAATCAGCGAAAAAAACATCACCAGATGAACAAGAAGTGTTGCCACCATGATGCTTTGCAGGATCAGGTTGCTGGCAACACTCCGCTGGACATATTCCCGGACATATACCGGCAGCAGCACCAGCATTGCACCCGAATCCACAAACTGCTGTGCAAGATACCGCTGTCTCAGTCCGCCAATCATGGGACGATAGCCGCATTGGATACAGCGGCCTACAAACATCAGACCCGACATGGCGCTGATGGCCGCCATTTCCGCCCCGCCGCTGAACAGGTTCCCTAGGGCGCACAGACACAGGAAAAACAGGGTCGTACCGTATCGGAGATAGATGCCTGCTTCATCGATGGCAAGCAGATACTGTCCCGCAGCGCGAAGTGTGTTGCCCAACCGCGTCAATCTCGTGCGCACCTGCTCAGAGGTATCCGTCATGAACAGATCCATCTCCTCTTCACTGCGGATGTGCACAAAAAAGCCGCCGATCCCCCTGAGGATCGAATAAATGAACAGCGTCAGATGCCAGCCGAACCCCGCCCGGGTGATTCGAATCAGCAACAGGCGGATTTTTCTGGGGACCCAGTCCGCTGCCAAGTCCACCACGTTATCCACGGCTTCATCCAGGGTCAGCTGTGTCGGAGGAGGCACAGGCGGCGCAGGTGGCTGTTTTGACGATTGTTCAGGCAGCTGTTTCGACGATTGTTTAGGAGGCTGTTTCGACGGCTGTTTCGGCGGCTTGGGCTGAGACTGCCCGAGGGGAGGTTTCGGGGAAATATTTCTGGTCATGTCAGCTCTTGGAACCCTTTGTTCCCGAGGTTACTTTCTGCAATATGGTGGAGTCGTAGGCGAATACACTGCGGTTCTTGTCCGCATAGGCGCGCATGGCCTCTTCCACTAGTCGGTCAATGAGCTGAGGGAACTTCATGCCAGCGGCAGCCCACAGATAATAGGCCAGCGAACCTGGAATGGTGTTGGGTTCGTTGACGTAGAGCACGTCCATTTCGTCCATGATGAAGTCCACACGCATGGTTCCGCGTCCATCCAGGAGGTGGAAGATTTCCAGTGTCATCTTCTGGATGCGCTCAGTCAGTTCTTCACCGATGGGTGCAGGAAGCACGCGGGCAAGGTTCTTCATGCCCTGGCTGTAGCCGGTCTTGGTTCCGGCATCTCTCAGGTATTTGGTCCAGAAATCCAGGAACTTGTTGCCGTCCGAGCTGACCGGCATCTCACAGACGGAAACGTCCACCTGATCATCATACCCAACTGCTGCGCAGTTGATTTCCACAGGATTGCGGATGCCCGCCTCCACCAGGATCCGGCGATCATAGCTGGCAGCCAGGTTGACGGCCTTTTCCAACTCCTCCCGGTTTTCCACGCGACTGACGCCAATAGAGCTGCCCAGACTTGAAGGCTTGACAAACATGGGATAGTGAAGCATCTTCTCTGCCTTGTCGAACAGTTCTTCCTTCCGGCTGGCCAGGTCTCCGCGGGTGAACCAGATAAAATCCAGCACTGGAAGTCCGGCACCCCGGAAAATCTGCTTCAGGGCAATCTTATCCATGCCAATGCTGGATCCCAGTACACCGGAACCGGCGTAGGGAAGTCCCGCCATCTCAAACAACCCCTGCAGGGTACCGTCCTCTCCGTGCATTCCGTGGATCACAGGGATGGCGCAGTCGATATGCGCTATCGGCAGGGGGAGCTTTCCGAAAAGACTCTGACGCTGGAGGGGCCAGGCGTAGAGGTCCCCGGAGCCTGTGGAGATATCAAGAATCACACGGGTGATATCCTTCGCCATGGGATTGAAATTCCTGAATGTCTCGATATGACGCAGCGGTTCTCCGGTATACCACAGGCCCTCTCTGGAGATATACACCGGAACGATTTCGTAATCCGCCGCTTCCGCCGCCTCCATCATCTGCAGAGCAGAGACAATGGACACGTCATGTTCCACGGTTCGGGATCCAAAAAATACGGCGAGACACAGTTTACTCATGCAAACCCCTCCTGGATTGAATTAAGTTTCAGAATAATTGTCGGGCAAATCATTTTCATAAAGGATGACATCGCCCGGCTGCATCATCCCGCTCAGCAGAGTGGAAGACTCGTCAAGACTTCCGACCACATGAAGCCGGGATTCCTCAAATCCGGCTTCCCTCAGTCCTTCTGCAATGGGAATGGTATGCTTTCTCCCGACCAGGATGGCCACATCCACACACTGGGCCATCTGCCGGCCGAGTTCACGGTTCAGAGCTTCTTCCTGATTTCCCAGTTCCACCAGGCCTGGCGTCACGATGATCCGACGCCCTGGGAAATCCTTGAGAACCCTCAGGGCTGCAGCCGCACCTGCGGGATTGGCGTTGAACGCATCGTCGATGATGCTGACCCCGCCTGCTCCGCTGTCAAGTAACTGGAGCCTGTGTTCCACTGGACGGCAGCGGGAAATGC
>OMRS01000402.1 GCA_900313545.1 uncultured Eubacteriales bacterium
GGTGCGGGAGGACAAGATCTTTGAAATCAATACCGGCGCCATGTCCCGGGGCTACAGGACCTCGCCCTATCCCCGGATCGACCTGCTGGAGGAGATTGCCCGCCTGGGAGGCAGGGTCACGATCTCGTCGGATGCGCACAGCGCTGATGCGGTGACCTTCGGCTTTGACCAGGCATTGGAGGTGGCCAGGCAGGCAGGGCTGCGGGAACTGTGGCAACTGTCAGGCCAGCCTGGAAAACAGGTGGTTTTTGATCCTGTTCCTGTCTGAAGCTCGAAGAAATCCAGGGTGGGCGCGTCCTGAGGATCACAGGTTCCCGGACTGCGGTTGACATGGGGTTACACCATATTCCACCTGCTGTAAGCGCCCGGGCCCTTTGCGGCTCCGGGCGTTTACTGCGCATGTGATCAGAAACCGGGGACAGTTGTCCTTTTTTCCCGTGAAACGGTCCCTCTGACGGATCGATTTCTGAGGAATCTGTTGCAGGCTGGATGCGGCATTCCGGGGACCTGCGTCGTTTGACACTGTACAGCACCGGTGTTATGATTCGAAAAAACACACTGTCAGCCATCCCGGACAGGAGAAGCCTTCAACGGGCAGCCAAAGCATATGCCGTGATTTTGTAAAGCGTCAGCTGCCTTCCGTGCTTGGCATATGGACAGAAGGAACCGGTGAAGAAGGGGCTGATTTGTGCAGTATGGGAAGGAGGCCTGAAGAATGGGAGTCTACTTGAACCCGGGCAACAGTGGTTTTTCAGAAATGCTGAAATCCGACTATGTGGACAAAACCGGATTGATCCGACTGATCAACCATACGATCGGAACAAAGAAGAAGCTTACCTGTATCAGCAGACCTCGAAGATTCGGAAAATCCTATGCTGCCCAGATGCTGTGTGCATATTATGACAAAACCTGTGATTCACATGAACTGTTTGCCGGATATCAGATTGCAGCAGACGCGTCGTATGAGGAACACCTGAATCAATACGATGTGATCTATCTGGACATGACGAATCTTCTGGGAAAAACAGCCCCCGGGGGACTGGTGGCGTATATTGAAAAGAAAGTCGCGCAGGAGATTCACAGGGCGTATGGGGAAGCGAATATAGAGGGCTCCTTTGATGAGCTGCTGGTTCACACCGTCGAGCGGACAAACAATAAGATGATCATGATCATCGATGAGTGGGATGCACCCATCAGGGAGACTCCGGAAATAGAAGAGGAATATCTGAAGTTTCTCAGGATGCTGTTCAAAAGCAGCGCAACAACATCGAGAATTTTCGCGGCGGCTTATATGACGGGGATCCTTCCTATCAAGAAAGATGGTTCTCAGTCTGCGATCTCTGACTTTGAGGAATACTCCATGATCAAACCATGGAATTTCGGGGCGTATGTGGGATTTACGGAAGAGGAGGTCAGGGCACTGTGCAAGACGCATCATGTCAGCTTTGACCTGATGAAGCAGTGGTATGACGGCTATGAGTTCAAAAATGTGGGCCCGGTCTATAACCCGAATTCCGTCATGAAAGCAATCTATTATGATGAATTCGATTCCTACTGGACGGAAACGTCGGCTGCAGAAGGCCTGATGGAGTACATCAGCAAGGATTACAACGGACTGACCAGAACCATTGCGGAGCTGATCGGCGGTGTGGAGGTCAGGGTCAATACAGGGGGATTTGCCAATGACCTTGTCACCTTCAGGGGAAAAGATGACGTTCTGACACTGATGATCCACCTGGGGTATCTGGCCTACAATTCCGAAACGAAAACGGTTCATATTCCGAATGAAGAAATCAAGCTGGAATTTCAGAGGTCCATCCGTGAAGTGTCTCACAGCGCGACACTGAAGAGAGTTGCGGAAAGCGACGAGTTGTTTCTTCATACCCTTGAAGGACATGAGGAAGCCGTGGCTGCACAGATTGAAAAGGTCCACATGGAGGAAACGTCTCCGCTGCATTACAACAGGGAAGACAGCTTAAGAAGCGTGATCAAGCTGGCGTACTACACGTACAGAGATCATTATCTGCAGTGGGAAGAGCTTCCTTCAGGAGAGGGAATTGCAGACATCGTGTATCTCCCCAGGCAGGGCTCTGACTGGCCGACTCTGGTGATTGAGCTCAAATGGAACGAAAGCGCCGATGGGGCAATTGCGCAGATTTTGAATAAAAAATATCCGCAAAGCCTGAAAGACTTCGGCAACAGCATGATTCTTGTTGGAATCAGCTATGACAAGGAGAAACCGGCGGGTGAACGGAAGCATCACTGCAGGATCGTCAGGCTGACGGACAGGATGGAATGACGGGCTGCTGTTTTTCTTCAGGTGGATTCAGTGTGTCTGGGAGACCGGCCGGATGAGGGGGAGGATGGCGATGACCAGCGCACACAGCCCCATGCACAGAAAGAGGACAGCATTGTAGCTGCCGGTGGCGGAGTAGATGAGATTGGCGCAGACGGTCCCAATGGAACACGTGACAAAATTCATGCCCATGAGAAGGCCGTTGAGTCGGGTGAAATCCCGCGTTCCGAAGGCGAAACGGGTGAGCACCGGATAGGAGACATTGGACGAGGCCGTGCCCAGACCGCCCAGAAGGATCAGGGGGATGGACCAGAGGGCTTTTCCCAGAAAGATCCCGAGGAAACCGAGAATGAAGCCCAGCATGGAAACGACGGTCCCGCGCCTGGCGCCGATGCGGTCAAACAGGGCCCCCAGCAGGATTTTGGCCGCGGCAAGGGCTCCCAGGTACAGGGAGAGAACCGAGCTGGCATAGAGCGGGGAGAAGCCCAGGTCCCGCAGATGCGGGTTGATGACATTGCCGTAAACGGTGCTGGCAAAGCCCACGATCAGGGACAGGAGGACCAGCATCGCAAAGGAGATGGTGGGGATGGCCTGGGATGCCAGGGGGCCAAAGAGCAGGGTGCCCTCGTCATCGTCACCTCCAAGGGGACGCAGGTGCATTTCCTGGGGGGTGGCCCGGATGACAAGGAAGGAGAGGGGCACCATGACTGCGGCCATGATGAGGGCGATCAGCTGGTAGCTGGATCTCCAGCCAAGGCCTTCAATCAGGGCGGAGGAAAGGAAGTTCATGACCATGCCGCCCAGCCCGCTACCCATGAAGCACAGGCCCAGCGCCCTGCCCCTGTGGCGGATGAACCAGTTGGAGATGATCAGGGTGAACGGGAGAAAGGTGATCAGGGAGACGCTCAGACCGACCACCACCGCGCACAGATAAAAGGATGCCAGTCCCGAACACAGGCTGAAGCAGAAATAGGACAGGGGCAGGACCACGGACGCTGCGCGGATCAGGGAAATGACCCGAAAACGTTCAAAGAGGTGTCCGGACAGAAAGGAGACCAGGGCGTAGAGAGCATTGACGATCAGGGCGATGAAGCTGAAGGCTTCCCGGGATACTCCCAGATCCTGACTGACGGGAATGATGTATAGGGAGAAGCAGTTGGTGACCACACCGTGGGAAACCCCGAGAATCAGCGCGCCGCACAGGACGTTGATCCATCCGTAGAAGAGGCGGGATGAGGAACGGGAAGACATGGGAACACCTCCTGAGGAAGGGAAAATCTCGCGGGCCATTGTACACTGAAGCCGGGGAAAAGTCTCCACCATTTTGAAGA
>OMRS01000075.1 GCA_900313545.1 uncultured Eubacteriales bacterium
CCCTTTGCTCCGGATCCCGCATTGTCTGCTCCGGATCCCGCGCCCTTTGCTCCGGATTCCGCATCGTCTGCTTCGATCCGTGGAGCCGCAGAGTGCAGTTCCACACAGGAGCCTGCTGTTAACGGCTCCAGGAAACGTGCCCGGAAGCGTATGCCCTATCCGCCCTTTGTTCTGCGGAGGCTCGTCCATCTGCGCAGGAAAAATCAGCTCACGCAGCGGGAGGTCGCAGCCTGTCTCGGAGTCCGTCAGCAGACCTATTGCGAATACGAACATGGGCAGTCCCCCATGCACATCGAGGAATTCATCCTGCTCGCCCGCCTGTTCGACGTCAGTGTCGATTTCATCACCGGTGCCAGCAACCTGCTCGGAGAATACCCCCGATTCTGACAAGAGGCCTGAACGGGGCCGCCAGTTCCTGGCCCGGAGGCTCCTGCTTCATGCTGTGTTTATGGGATCAACAGGATCCGGTCTGCTCCTGGCCCAGAGGATCCTGCCGGATGCCAATTGTTCTCATGGGCTGTCAGTACTCTGTGCCTGTGCCTTTTCCATCGCCTGCGCAACCTTGATCATCAGCGCGCACTCGATCCGCTTTTTGAAGATCTCACACCCCATCTCATAGGTGCCGTGGATATCGCCCGCCGCATGATAGGAATTGGCGGCGCAGCCGCCCGCGCAGTAGAGTTTTGCCCAGCAGTCCGCGCACTCGGGCCGGGAATAGACATTGCAGAGCTTGAAGGAATCCCGCAGGTCGGTCCTTGTGATCCCGCTCCAGATGTCGCCCATCTTGTATTCGGGATCATTGACAAACTGGTGGCAGGGATACAGGTCACCCGATGCCGTCACTGCCAGATACTCTGTTCCGGACCCGCAGCCCGAGATCCGCTTGTAGATACAGGGGCCGTGCTCGAGGTCGATCATGTAATGGTAGAAGGTGATGGGTTTTCCTTCCCGCTCCCGGCGCAACATGTCCTTTGCCAGGATCTCGTACTGCTCAAAGATCACCGGAAGGTCTTCCCGCGTAATCGCGGAGGGGCTGTCCGGATCCGCGACGACCGGCTCCATGGAGAGCTCCGCAAAGCCCAGGTCATCCGCCATGTGGAAAATGTCTTCGGTAAAATCCGTGTTGAAGTGGGTGAAGGTGCCGCGCATGTAGTAACCCCTGCCCCCGCGCTTTTCGACGAATTTCCGGAAATTGGGGACGATCCGGTCATAGCTGCCCCGGCCGCTGTAATCCTTGCGGAACCGGTCGTTGACTTCTTTTCTGCCGTCCAGACTCAGGACCACGTTGTGACACTCCCGGTTCGCCCACTCGATGACTTCATCGGTGATGCCCACGCCGTTGGTCGTCAGTGTAAAGCGGAAATTCTTCTTTTTTTCCTTTTCAATGGAACGCGCATAGGCCACCAGTTCCCTGCAGACCTCGAAATTCATCAGGGGCTCGCCGCCGAAAAAGTCCACCTCCAGGTTTCTGCGCAGTCCGGAATTCTCCACCAGGAAATCCAGCGCCCGCTTCCCGGTCTCGAAGGACATCAGTCCGTGCTGACCGCGGAAATTGCCCTGGGCGGCAAAGCAGTAGCTGCAGTTGAGGTTGCAGGTGTGGGCGACCAGAAGACAGAGGGCCTTGATGACGGTATTGCGCTTTTTGAGGTCAAAGGCCTTGTCCGCGAAGGTCTCCTCGGAAAAGAGTTTCCCTGCCCTGCGGAGTTCCGCGATGTCGTCCAGGCTCTCCTGCACCTCGGCAGCTGTGACGCCGCGGTCCGAAAACTGCTGCAAAAGCGCACGCCCCACTTCCTCCGGTCTGCGCCCGGCGTCCAGCAGCCGGACCGCCTCGTAGGCCAGCGGGTCGGTCACATGGATGTTGCCGCTGTTGACATCGAGGATGATGTGATAACCGTTGAGTATATACTGATGAATCATAATTTCGTTTTCCATATTTGCCGGGTCACATTTCGTACAGACACAGTATACTTCAGCCCCCGTACAGACACAGCTCGCTTCAGCTCCTTGCTGTGTGCCGCTGTCCACGCGGATGAAAGCCACGCGCTGCTTCGCGCCTTCCGCGCTCTCGCATCGCTCCACCCATCCGCACCCGGTCCTATCACACAATGAGCCATGCGTAACTGAACGCATGGCTCAACGTAAAAGATGATCTTGCAAAGCAGGATACAGATTATTCCGCGTCCTTGTTCTCGCAGGGCTGGTTGGCAACACCACAACTGGTCTTGCATGCGC
>OMRS01000076.1 GCA_900313545.1 uncultured Eubacteriales bacterium
AAAGGTGGCATACCGGCACAACCTTCAGGTGCTGCTTCACGAAAAGCCCTTCGAAGGAGTCAACGGCTCCGGAAAGCACAACAACTGGTCCCTGTCCACCGATGAGGGGGAGAACCTGCTGGATCCTGGCAGCACGCCCATGGAGAACGCACAGTTCCTGTTGTTCCTCACTGCCGTGATCTGCGCGGTGGATGACTACCAGGACCTGCTGCGCCTGAGCGTGGCTTCCGCAGGGAATGACCACCGGCTGGGGGATGACGAGGCGCCTCCGGCCATCGTGTCCATGTATGTGGGCAATGAGCTCAAGGGTGTCATCGACGCCATCGTGGAGGGAAAGCCCTACCAGCATGCCGGCAAGCATTTCATGAACATCGGGGTCAGCGCCCTGCCGCCCATCCCCCAGGATACCTCCGACCGGAACCGCACCTCGCCCTTCGCCTTTACAGGCAACAAGTTTGAATTCAGGATGCTGGGCTCCTCCTTCAACATCGCCTGTTCCAACATCATGATCAATTCCGCCGTGGCCGACGTGCTCATGCATTATGCGGACGAGCTCGAGCAGGCGAAGGATTTTGAGGCCTCCCTGCGGGAGCTCATCCGGAGGGAACTCACGGCCCATCACCGGATCCTCTTTGACGGCAACGGCTATTCCCGGGCCTGGGAGATGGAGGCGGAATCCCGGGGCCTTTTGAACCTGCGGGCCACGCCGGAAGCACTGCTGCGCTATACGGACGAGAAGAACGTGAACATGTTCCGCCGCCAGGGCATCTATACCCTCAATGAAATCCGTTCCCGGCGGGACATCAACCTGGAGGAGTACTCCAAGACGGTGCGCATCGAGGCCCGCACCAGCGTGGAACTGCTGCGCCAGAAGATCATTCCGGCCTGCATCGCCTATGCGGGGCAGGTGGCGGAGAGTGTGGCCTCCCGCAAGGCCATCGGTATTGAGGCACCGGCGGAAAAGAAGCTGGCGGCGCAGCTGACGGGCAAGATCGCGGAGCTGCTTTCCCGCACTGAAACGCTGGAGCAGGCCATCGCCCTGGAGCCCGAGGCGATGGAGGCACGCATCTTCCATGACCGGGACCGGATTCTGCCGGCCATGGAACGGGCGAGGGAGACGGCGGACGATCTGGAGGGAATGGTGGACAGCCGCGTATGGCCCCTGCCGGGGTATGCCAAGCTTCTGTATTATGTCTGAACCCTATTTCGGGACAGGAACTTCGGGTCCTGTCCTTTTTTCATGTCTGTCCGCGGCAAACGGGACGGCGGACTTGAACGGGAAAAACGGTCAATGTTATACTGCCTTTGGAGTACAAGTAAAACAGCGCGGCTGCCGCGCGGGGGGAGGAACCCATGAAACAGCTTCGAAACGGAATTCTTTGCGGAGTGCTGCTGGCGCTGTGCCTGCTGACGGGATGCACGCAGCAGCCGGAACCTGCACCGGAAAATCCGGTGGTGGTGGGTTTTTCCCAGCTGGGATCGGAGAGCGCATGGCGCATCGCCAATACCCAGAGCATGGAGGCGGCTGCCCAGAAGTTCGGCTACGGCCTCATGATGGACAACGCCAATCAGAAACAGGAAAAACAGATCGCGGCCATTCGGTCCTTCATTGCTTACCGGGTGGATGTGATCATTTTCTCGCCCATTGTGGAAACCGGCTGGACCCATGTGCTGCGGGAGGCCAAGAATGCGGGAATCCCTGTCATCCTGACCGACCGCATGATCGAGAGCGGGGATGAAGACCTGTATACCAGCTACGTGGGCGCGGATTTCATCCAGGAGGGGCGGAAAGCCGGAGAATACCTGGTGCGCAAGGCGGATGCCCTGGGCAGGACGACGGTCAACGTGGTGGAGATCAGCGGGACCATTGACTCCACCCCCATGCGGGAGCGTCATCAGGGATTCATGGATGTGATCCGGAAGGATCCCCGCTTCCATGTGGTGGACAGCATTTCCGGAGATTTCCTGCGCTCCAAGGGCAAGGAATGCATGGCGGAGCTGCTCAGGCGCCACGGAGCGGAGGGGATCGACGTGGTCTACTCCCACAACGACGCCATGACCCTGGGTGCGCTGGATGTGCTGGATGCGCAGGGCATCCGGCCCGGACAGGACATGGTGATCATCTCTGTGGACGGGGAGAAGGCGGCCGTGGATGCCCTCAGGCAGGGACGCATCAACTGCATCGTGCAGTGCACCCCTGACCTGGGAGAGGCCACCATGGGGCTGGTGCAGGACCTGGTGGCAGGTCGGCAGATCCCCAAGGTGGCCCATCCGGAGGAATCCATGTTTACCGACTTTGACGACCTGACCTCGCCTCAGGTGGAGGGATTCTGATGAGATGCAGAAAAAACCTCACCAGCATCGCGCAGCGGATCCGCCAGTCCACCGTGTCCATCGTGGGTTTGCTGATGCTGCCGGTGGCACTCAGTCTGGTGATCATGCTGGTCTATGCCGGCCGCTACCAGGGAATCATCGGCCGCATGGAACAGGCGGCGGCTCTCAAACCCCTGGTCAGCACACGGATTTCGGAACAGCTTTTTTCGGTGGCTGCGGGAAGGGTCAGATTTGAGGAAAGCGAGCTGGAGGAACTGACCCGCCAGGTGGACGCACAGCTTCAGCAGATGAGTGCGGTGGCCCAGGGGGATGCCCGGCTTCAGCTGACCGTGGCAACGCGGACCATGGAGACGCTGGAGGGGTACATCGAGGAGGTCCGCACGGGCATGGAGGAAGGGCGGCCCATCCGGGACATTGAGTATATCGTGGATGAGGTTCGGGATGTGGGCAACCTGGTGGTGAGCATGCTGGAGGAATTCATCTCCACCGAGATCGGGGATGCCGCAAGGACCAACCAGCGCATGTCCGGCCTCCTGGCGGCAGCTGCCTTTGTCGAGGTGGCACTGGTGGTGATCACGGTGCTTCTTTCGGCCCATAACACCCGCAGGGTCAACCGCTCCATTGCCACATCCATATCACGGCTTGAGGATGTGGTGCACCAGATCACGGGCGGGAACATGACCGCCCGCGTGCGGCAGATGGATGTGGAGGAGCTTCAGGAACTGGCGGATCAGGTCAATGTCATGGCCAACACCCTGGAAACCCTCATCGTGCAGATCCGCACCGAGCAGGAGAACCTGGCCAAGTCGGAGCTGCGGACCCTGCAGGCCCAGATCAATCCCCATTTTCTGTACAATACCCTGGATACCATCATCTGGCAGGCGGAATCCGGAAAGGCGGAGGAGGTGATCCGCCTGACCAGTTCCCTGAGCGATTTTTTCCGGATCACCCTGTCCTCCGGCGCGGACTGGATTCGCGTTCCCCAGGAAATCCAGCACATCTCCGGCTACCTGAGCATCCAGAAGACCCGCTACCGGGACATCCTCAATTACAGCATCGATGTGCCCCCGGAACTGTCCGAGGTGTACATGGTCAAGTTCCTGCTTCAGCCGCTGGTGGAAAACGCGCTGTACCACGGCATCCGCGCGCGGCGCGGCGGCGGCACCATCACCATCCGCGCGCGGGAGAAGGATGGAAAAATCCGTTTCAGCGTGCAGGACACAGGGCGCGGCATGTCCCCTGAACAGCTCCGGAACCTGAAGGAGAGCCTGCAGGTGGGCATTCCTTCGGTGCAGAAGGAGGACATGGAGAACCGTTCGGGATACGGCCTTCGCAATGTGGACCTGCGCATCCGGCTGTATTACATGCAGGAAAAGGGCCTGGAGATCGAGTCCGACAGCAGCGGGACCACGGTGTCCTTCACGGTCCCTTCAAAGACACAGGCCGAGATCGAGAACGGGACAAAGGGCGGCGCACTGGAGTAGTCCCTGATGACAGAAAGGAAACGGCCTGCCTGAGGCGGGCCTGGGGGAGAATATGAAAGTATTTCTGGTGGATGACGAGATTGCCATCCGGGAAAACCTGCGGAACTCCTTTCCCTGGGAGAAGAGCGGGTTTGTGCTCATCGGGGAGGCGCCGGACGGGGAGATGGCGCTGCCCATGATCCGGGACCTGAATCCGGACATTTTGCTCACGGACATCAAGATGCCATTCATGGACGGATTGTCCCTGTGCAGGGAGGTGCGCAGGACCATGCCCTGGGTGGGGGTGATCATCCTCTCCGGATATGACGATTTTAGCTACGCCCGTCAGGCGATGTCCATGGGTGTGAGGGAATACCTGCTCAAACCGGTGACGGCGGCGGAGCTGGAGGCGGCCCTCCTCCGGGTGAAGGAAGCCATCCTGGACAGTGAGCAGTCCCAGGCAGGCGGGGAGAAGGACGGGGAGAAGGCCCTCATGCGGGAGATGCTTCTGTCCACCCTCTTCACGGAAGAGGAGGACCGGGAGGAGGACCGGGCTCTCCTTGAAAAGATGAAGGGACTGGGAGTGAACCTGGAGGCCGGATATTATCTGGTCATCGATATCGCCTTTGACACGGAGGGCTGCGGCAGGGCCGAGGGCCGCAACGCCCTGGCGCACCTGGCGGAGAACGAGGGAGGCACAGTCCACGTGTGTGCCGCGCCCAAGGGAGCCCGTGCGCTGGTCCTGGGCAGCACGGAACAGGATGCCGAGGAGCGGGCGTATTCCTTTGCCTCCTCCGCGCTGCACCTGCCGGAGCTGGAGGACTGCAGTCAGCTCCTGCTGTGCGTGGGGGAGACCGTGGGCAACTATTACGATATCCGCAGGTCCATGCGTTCGGCCCGGCATGTCCGGCACATGCTCACCGACTGGGAGACCCGGCAGCGGCGCATTGCCGGTGTGGGCGAGGTGTCGCAGCAGCGGCAGATGCCGGAGAACCTGGAGCTGAGTCCCCTGTATGAACGGCTCCAGTATGCCCGCAATGAAGAGATCCGCCAGATCCTGCTGGATTATACGGCGACGCTGGACCCGATGCTGGCGGCGGGCTATCTGCAGGTGGCTGCCCCCATCGCTGCCCGGCGCATCGTGCAGGAATCCGGGGGAGACAGCCAGAAGGTGCTGGACCAGGGACTCATCCAGGAAATGCTGCAGAACCCGGGGAGCGGCTCCCTGCAGCAGCTCATTGAGCTTCTGCAGCAGGCCATCGCCTACAGGGACCGCAGCGGACGCGGGTTTGACGAATCGCCCATCAGCCGGGCGAGGGTATACCTGGCCCGGAATTTCTCCAACCCCAACCTGATGCTCCAGGATGTGGCGGAGGAGATCGGCATGTCCCAGAGCCACTGTTCCACCGTTTTCGCCCAGGAGACCGGGATCACCTTCACCCAGTACCTGACGGGGCTTCGAATCGGCAAAGCCAAGGAACTGCTGACGGCCACGGAGATGAAGACCTCCCAGATCGCCATGGAGGTGGGGTACAATGACTCCCACTATTTCAGCTATCTGTTCAAGAAAACCACAGGGATGACCCCCAGTGAATTCAGAAAAAGCGAAAAGGAGTAGCGGCGCGGGACGGGCTGCGTGCCCGCTCCTGTGCAATGACGATTTGACCGGCATGCCGTGACCTGCGAAACGGCCGTTTTGTGCCGGTGCCCGGGAGGGCCCGGTTTTTCCCGATGCCCATGGGCGATGGGATGGCCCGCTTTCCGGAAAACGGGCGGCAGGGACCAGGGCAGGGAACCCCGCGGGAAAAAACCAAACCGGGTGCCGCCCTGAGAAAAGGGGACGGCGGTTTTCATGGAAGGAAGGCCGGGTCTGTGCTGCCCGCAGCACCGGAGGGGTGCCGCGGGCAGGTTTTGTGGACAGGGAGGGATTGCGATGACGGTCAGCGAATGGATCAATGCACTCGACAGCCTCGCCTGGGGGCCGGTCATGCTGATACTGCTGGTGGGAACCGGCTGCTATCTGACGGCCCGGCTGGGGTTTTTCAGTTTGCCAGGTTCGGTTTCTGGTGGAAGAACACCATGGGACGCCTGTTTTCCGGAAGGCATGGCCATGCCGACGGGGAGGTCACGCCCTTCCAGGCGGTCACAATGGCCCTTGCATCCACGGTGGGAACGGGCAACATCGCCGGCGTGACCGGGGCCATCTTTCTGGGAGGACCGGGCGCGGTTTTCTGGATGTGGCTGGCGGCCCTTGCGGGCATGATGACCAAGTATGCGGAAGTGCTGCTGGCGGTGCGCTTCAGGGAGCGGAATGAAAAGGGTGAATGGGTGGGCGGCCCCATGTACTATATCCGCAACGGCATGGGCGCGCAGTGGGCCTGGATGGGGTCCCTGTTTGCCCTGCTTGCCTCCCTTGCAGCCTTTGGCATCGGGAATGCCGCGCAGATTCATTCCATTGTGAATGCCGTCAACAATGCCATCGACGTGTTTGTCCCGGATGCGACCCGGTTCGTTTCCCTGCCCGGCGGGGAGGTGCGGGTGACAAGCCTGATCATCGGGGCCGTGGTCGCCCTCTGTGTGGGATCCGTGCTGCTGGGAGGCGTCAGGCGCATCGGGCAGGTGACGGAAAAAATGGTGCCGGTAATGGCGCTTCTCTATATCCTCGTCACTCTGGGCGTCATCCTTGCCAATTTCAGCCAGATGGGAAAGGTGATGCTCCTGATTCTGGAAGGCGCTTTCCGGCCTGCCGCGGTCATGGGCGGTTTTGCGGGGACATCCATCCTCGTCTGCATGCAGAAGGGGATCGGCAGGGGCTGTTTTTCCAATGAGGCCGGACTGGGCTCCTCGCCCATCGCCCATGCGTCGACCTCCGAAAAGGAGCCGGTGCTGCAGGGCCTGTTTGGCATCTTTGAAGTGTTTGTCGATACCATCCTCATCACTTCCCTGACCAGTTTTACCGTCCTGAGCGTCTACTGCGCCGGAAAACTGGACATCACCTGGGGCTCAGGGGGCAATGCGTCGGACGTGGCCACGGCGATGGGCAGCGTGCTGGGCAGCGGGCCCAGCGCTGTGCTGCTGGCGCTTTGTCTGGTGCTGTTTGCGTTTTCCACCATGCTCAGCTGGGGCCTGTACGGGTCCCGCTGCTGCGAGTATCTCCTGGGACCCCGCGCCGCGCGACCGTATCTGCTTGTCTTTACCCTTCTGATCTTTGGCGCGGTCACCATTGATGTGGCGGATGTGTGGAACCTGGCGGATGCGCTCAACGGGTTTATGGCCATTCCAAACCTGGTGGCCGTCCTTGCCCTTTCCGGGCTGGTGGTCAGGACGACGAAGGAGTACATGAAGAAGCATTCCTGAACCGGTCCGTGAAGCGGGGGAGTGCCGGATGGAAGGGCCGCGCCGCCCTGCCGGATGCGGTGCGCCCCAGGGACGGGCGTGCGGGGCGGCCATGCGCCGCCCGGAGCTTTCTGCGGATGCGGAAGCTGACAGGAGAGCAGGGCAGGCCCCTGCTCTTTTTGCATGTCCGTCTGTCCTGCCTGTTTTTCATGGGGAGGTTTTCCGCCTGAACGCAGAAGGACCGGAAATTCACCGGCCTGGGGGAAGTAATCGTTGCTTTATAGAAACACCTGTGATATTCTGCACGTCAGCTGTATCGCCAGGGACGCCGGATGCCTGTGCGCCAGAGGCACAGTGTCGGCGGATGCCCGGCAAAAACAGCCGGAGGTGGAATAGGATGTATCGAATCATGTCACCCGGAGAAGCCATCAGCCTGATTCGGGACGGCGACTGTATCTGCGTCAATTCTTTCGTGGGCATTGAGAACCCGGTGGCCCTGCATGAAGCGCTGTACGAGCGCTATATGAGGACCCATTCCCCCAAGCATCTGACCCTCATTTCCTCTGCCGGATTCGGGGTATGGGAGGAGGACCGCAATGCGGAGGGGTATATCCGGGAAGGAGCGGTGGACCGTCTGATCTGCGGCCATTTCGGCGCCATGCCCAGCACCAAGCGAATCATCCTGGAAAACCGTTTTGAGGCGTACAACCTTCCTCTGGGCTGTATCTCCCATGCCATTCGTGCACAGGCCGGAGGAATCCCCGGAGCCCTGTCCAAGGTGGGGCTGGACATCTTTGTGGATCCCCGCAGGGAGGGGCCTGGAATCAATCATATCTCCACAGACAACTACTTTGTTCAGGTGGTGCATGTGGACGGGGAAGAGTACCTGTATTACAAGCTCCCCAAGATCACGGTGGCTCTGATCAAGGGGACGGCGGCGGACCGCAAGGGAAACATCTCCTTTGATGACATGTACATGTCCGGAGATGCGCTCTCCATCTGTCAGGCGGCAAAGTCCCACAACGGCATTGTCATCGTCCAGGTGGACCGCATTGTGGATATGCCTTCAAGACCCCGCAATGCCATCATTCCGGGATGTCTGGTGGATGCCATTGTGGTGGTGGAGCCGGAGGCCAGGGATGATGCCCTGCAGGCCCTCACCGGCAGCTTTGAGATCCCGTACGCGGACTGGGATGTATGGACGCAGAAGCTGGAGGATCTGACTTCCGCGCGGCGCAAGGAAAGCGTGGCCAGCCAGATCATCGGCAAGCGCGCCTCCCGGGAGCTGCACCAGGAGGATATCGTCAATATCGGAATCGGGATTCCGGAGACCATTTCCCATTTTGCCCGGGAGACGGGGATGCTGGATCATATCACCCTGACTGTGGAATCCGGCAGCATCGGCGGCTTCCCGGCGTCCGGAAAGTACTTTGGCGCCATGATCGGCGCGGCGTCCGTCTATGACATGGCCAACCAGTTTGACCTGTACAATCATGGAGGACTGGACATCTGCTTTATGGGTGCCCTGGAGGTGGACCAGTACGGCAATGTGAATTCCCATCGCGGTCCGGGCGCCTTTGCGGGAATCGGCGGCTTTGCCAACATCACGGCGCGCACACCCACGGTCGTGTTCTGCATGACCTTCAACACCAAGGGACTCAGGGTCTCCTGGGATGATCACGGTGTGACGATCCTTGAAAACGGGACCATCCCCAAGTTTGTTCAGGAGATCCGCAGCGTGTCCTTCTCCGCGAGAAACGCGCTGAAGAATGGGCAGAAGGTGCTCTATGTCACGGAGAGGTGCGTCTTTATCCTCACTTCCCGGGGGCTCAAGATTCTGGAGGTGTATCCGGGAATCGATGTCCAGAAGGATATCCTGGATCTGCTGCCCTTCCAGGTGGATGCCCAGCAGGTGCTGCCTGCCCAGAGCGAATACTGAGAACTGTTCATATCTGAACATTCAGACAGCCCGGCCGGAATTCCGGCCGGGCTGTTGTCTGGGCATGGGGAGAAATCCCTTGCGTTTTGGGGAAAGTCCCGATATGATCGGAACGGAAGCGAAACGGGGACGGCTCCGAGAAGCCTGGAGAGGACAGAAGATGAAAAACAGCAATGATGAGATGGAAGCCCTGACGGAAATGATCCGCAGGGAGATCCTGGAGCAGTATGGCAGCATCACCCGGTTTTCCCAGGAAAGCGGGATCCCCTACAGTACCCTGCAGAACTGCATCCGCAAGGGCGTGGGCGGGACGGCGTATGAGACCGTCACCCGCATGTGCACCCTGCTGAACATCACCCGTGCCTTTGACCGGAGCACGTTTGTTTTCAACCGCCGTTTCCGGGACATCTATGATCAGCTGTGCGTGCTGGATGAGCAGGGACTGCACACGGTGGAGGCGATCCTGAAGGTGGAAGCCGGGCGCTGCGGGGAGGAGGATTCCGGCGTTGTCCGCACGTTTCCTTCGGTCCGGCTGATCTCCCGGAAGGAAGAGGAGGACGAACATCTCCGGGACCTGATCCGCGAAGTGCTGAAGGAACAGGAAACGCGCGGGGAGCCATGAGCTGCCCCTCCGGTCCAGACCGGAAAAAACCGAGCTCCCTTGGTTTTTCTGCCCGGAGGGACACTGCCCGGCGGTACGGACAGGGAGGAGCGGAAAAGCTCCCGGCAGGATGCGGCCTTGACGCTTTCTGCAAAGGAGACTAGAATAATGTAGACAAAATCTGTCAGGTCCTGCGTGACGGAAACAGGACCTGTTCCTCCCGGACGAACAAAGCTGTTTCGGAAAGCGGGAGGGAAAAGAGGTGAAAAAGAGGAATGATGGACCTGAGATCCATCTATGTTGCCAACGGGGCCGGCATCGTGCTGCTGCTTATGCTGATGTTCGTGTCGCGCTCCAAGATTCTCCAGCACAGGCTGGAAGACAAAATCTATCTGGGAATGATGGCCGGTATCCTGGCGGGATGTATCTGCGAAGCCGGTTCCTACACCATCGACGGGGTCGTCTTCCCGGGAGCGATTGCCCTCAACACACTGATGAACACCGTGCTGTTCACGATCAATTTCCTCAATTCCTTCTTTGTGATGATCTATGTGGACCTGGGACTGTACGGGGATGAGAAACGGATCCTCAGGTGTTACCGGCCGCAGATTGTCGTGGCAGGCATCCTGATGGCGGCAAATGTTGTCAACCTGTTCATTCCCGTCAACTTTTCCATTTCCGCTCAGAATGTTTACAGGCGCGAATGGTTTGGCAACCTGCATTATTTTGTCATTCTGTGGTACTTTGGCAGCGCGCTTGTGGTGATGCACAGATTTGAGCGGGCGTTCGGGACGCGGGGATTTCTGGATATCCGGGTGTTCATGTTCCCGATTCTCCTGGGAGCCGGCCTGCAGTTCATGTTCTATGGGCTTTCCCTGGCCTGGCTTTCCGCCGCCATCGGGCTGACGGGACTGTTTATGATGCAGCAGAACGAGACGGCTTATATCGATTCCCTGGCAGAAATCTACAACCGGCAGTACCTCAATCACATTCTCTCCTCATGGATCAACCGGGGGATGACCTTCTGCGGTGTGATGATGGATGTGGACCGTTTCAAGAACATCAATGACCGCTTTGGCCATTCGGAAGGAGATCAGGCCATCCGTGTCGTGGCGAATATTCTGAAACGCCAGTGCAAAAACGGAGAATATGCATTCAGGTTTGCGGGGGATGAGTTCATCGTTCTGAAGGCTTCTGATTCGGAGCACGCGCTGGATGAGTATTTGTGCGGAGTGCTTGAAAAACTTGAGGAGTTCAACCGAAACCATCCCCCGTACAGCATTTCCCTTTCCTTTGGATGCACCCTGTTTAAAACCGGCAGCGTGGATGATTTCCTGAAGGATATGGACATGAGAATGTATGAAATGAAAGCTCAGCACCATATGGCGGGTTAGAAGCGCACAGCGTCCTGCCGCCTGGCCACCCCGCTTTGGAAGGTGGTCTTTTTTTATGCCCCTGCGAAGTTTGTGACGGGGCCTCAGGACTTCAGGACCCCAGTCTGCGGTAATCCCTGGGGGACAGGCCGGTCGCCCTGCGGAAGGCATCCCCAAAGTAATTGCTGTCGCTGAAGCCGCACTGGTCCGCAATCTCCGTGATGGTCAGGTCCGTGCCAAGCAGCAGGTCCGTTGCCCGCTGGATGCGGACGCTGATCAGGTATTCGCGAAACCCGAAGCCGGTGGCCTGCTTGAAGGAACGGGACAGGTAAGAGGGACTCAGGGCGAAACGGCTGGCCAGCAATTCAAGGTTCAGGTCTTCGGACGCATGGTCACAGATGTAGGCGGCGAGGGTCTGCATCCGATCGGTCCGGGGATCAGGGAGGCTTTCGTTTTCTTCCTGATGGGTACGGTAGCGGAGAATGGAGATCAGCAGCTCTGCCAGGCACGCCTTGAAGAAACTCTGGGCATGGAGGGGCTGGTTGTCATATTCGTAGAGCATCCGGCCAAGCACGATGCCCACCGACTCCCGGCGCTGAAGGGGCGCGGTGACCCTGCCTGCCTGCATGCACTGCTGGGTCAGGGGTTCCCCGAGAAAAGCGTCGATCTGCCGGGCTGTCTTTCTGGAAAAGGAGACCACGAATTTGACATTGTGCCCTGTGGAGGAAAAGTCGGTCTTGTGCAGCGTGCCCCCGGGAATGATGGCAAAGTCCCCGGCATTCATCTTGAAAGTGCGCCTCCCGATGAACACGCTGCAGGAACCCTCCGCAATGTAGTACAGCTCATGATAGGCGTGAAAGCGTTCCTTTTCTTCCTCCTGAATGCCGGAAAAGGTCCGCCGGAGAATCTTGAAATCTGAATTGCTGCGGTGTGCCTGGCTGTCCATGTGCTGATCCCTCCCTGGAGCGTATTCGGGGAACCTCCGCCGCATCCGCTGCCTGAAGGAGCTGAAAATTCTCCTGACGGACGCAGGGGACAAAGGTCCCGCGGGACGGTTTGCGGTCCGGGCCCATTATAGCGCAGGTGCCGAGAGGACGGCATGAAAATCTCCGGAGGAGGAGAAGTCCCGTTACGCACGGACCTGACGCCGCCGAACCCTCTGGAATGTGCGAATGGCTGTCCCGGACCACTGCGGGGAGCCGCGGTTGAGGATGGACGCAGTCGGGTGCTCAGGGTGAAATCCCGGGGAAAAACGGACCGGGAGGACAAAAAATCTGTAGTATTTGCGAAATTCGGCGAAAAATCGGTATTCATCCGGTGAAACTTGCGGTACAATACGCCTGCAAATCAGGGAGGAAACGGGACTGAACCTGACGCAGACGGACTGCGGTTTCCCTGATGCCCATTTGCCCCGCCAAAGCAACGGCATGGCGGCCTCCGCGCAAGACGGTGATGAGGCCCTGCAGAGCTTTCAGGCGCAGGGACATCCTGCGGCAGCGGGATGAACAACAAGGAGGAATAACAGAATGTTGAATACAGACCACCACGTCAATTCCATCTTTGAAGAGGAGATGATGGCGCTTGGCCATCAGTTCCTGCAGGAGATGGAGGCACAGGACCCCGTACAGGAGGCCCATGTGCCGGACAGCCTGGATTTCTTTTCGCACGAGGGAGTGGATACCCTTGCAGGTGTGCAGGAAGAATTCAGGCGTGAGCAGATCTGATTCCAGAAAGCCGGGCGTGCCCGGCTTCTTTTTTTTGCGGCGACGCCGGAAAAAAGCGGGAAGGGGGAAAGCGGGGGACCGTTTCCCCGGGTCCCGCTGAGGTTACATACAGAAGGTGTCTTGACGAAAGACTCCTGTAATGCTACATTATTACCAAGTTCATATGGTAAACCGGTGAAGCGGAGATAAAGACGGAGATGCCCTTGCAGAGAGCCTGGAGCTGCTGGGAACCAGGCAGGAAACAGCCCGTCAAATGGACCGCTGAGGGCGCGGGGAAACGGGGAATGCCCGGAGTATCACGCGACGTGGGGCATACGTCAGTTGCCGGGGATAT
>OMRS01000032.1 GCA_900313545.1 uncultured Eubacteriales bacterium
ATGCGTTATTTAGCATAATCGACAACACGGGTCTCACGGATAATCGTCGCCTTGATCTGTCCGGGATACTCCAGCTCGTCCTCGATCTTCTTGACGATATCATGGGCAACACCCACAGCCGCCACGTCATCCACCTTGTCCGGCTTGACCATGACGCGGATCTCACGGCCTGCCTGTATGGCAAAGCAGCGTTCCACACCGTCAAAGGACTCGGCAATCTCTTCCAGACGCTTGAGCCTCTTGAGATAGGACTCAAGGCTCTCGCGGCGCGCTCCCGGCCTTGCGGCAGACACAGCATCCGCCGCAGCGACGAGAACCGCTTCCACGGTAGTCGTCTCCTCATCGCCATGATGGGCAGCAATCGCATTGATAACTTCCTTGGATTCACGGTACTTGCGTGCCAGATCCGCGCCAATGGTGACATGCGGGCCTTCGACCTCATGGTCGATGGCCTTGCCGATGTCATGGAGAAGTCCCCCGCGCTTTGCCAATGTGACATCCACGCCAAGTTCTGCCGCCATGATGCCCGCCAGATGCGAAACCTCAATGGAATGGTTCAGCACATTCTGCCCATAGCTCGTGCGATAACGCAAGCGTCCCAGGAGCTTGATGAGCTCCGGATGGATGCCATGGACGCCTGTCTCAAAGGTCGCCTGTTCGCCGGCCTCCTTGATTCGCTGGTCAACCTCACGCCGTGCCTTCTCCACCATTTCCTCAATGCGCGCCGGATGGATGCGTCCATCCGTGATGAGCTTCTCCAATGCGATACGGGCTATCTCCCGGCGCACCGGGTCGAATCCCGACAGGATGACGGCCTCCGGCGTGTCATCAATGATGAGATCGATTCCCGTAAGGGTTTCCAATGCACGGATATTGCGCCCCTCGCGCCCGATAATACGACCTTTCATCTCATCGTTTGGCAGAGCCACAACCGAAACTGTCGTTTCCGCCACATGATCCGCCGCGCAGCGCTGGATTGCCTGGGAAATGATATCCCTTGCCTTCTTGTCGGCCTCATCCTTTGTCTGCTGCTCGTATTCCTTGATCTTCAGAGCCTTCTCATGCTTGAGTTCCTCTTCGGCCTCCGCCATGAGCATGGACTTTGCATCATCCACCGTCAGATTGGAAATCCTCTCAAGCTCCGTCTTCTGTTTCTCATGCAGTTCATCAATCGAAGCCTGGGTCCTGTCAATCTTGGCTTCCTTCCGGGAAAGGGATTCCTCCTTCTTTTCCAGGGAATCCAATTTGCGATCCAGGTTCTCCTCTTTCTGGACAACACGGCGCTCCTGGCGCTGGAGTTCAGTCCTGCGCTCCTTGGTTTCCTTGTCAAGATCCTGCCGCAAGCGGTGGATATCCTCCTTCGCTTCCAGCATGGCTTCTTTCTTCCTGGCTTCACCCTTCTCTTCTGCGTCTGCTACGATTCTTCGTGCTTCTTCCTCGGCAGAACCGATCTGGGCCTCTGCTGTCCGCTTGCGGGCAACATAGCCGCCGGCGCCGCCGAAAAGTACTGCGAGAATTCCTACCAATACTGTTTCGATGATGATTCACCCCCCTTATTGATTGTTTGTGCTTTCATGCATCGCAATTCTGTCATTTGAGACCGTTAAGATTACCGTAAGCAAAGCCTTTACGGTCCCTGCATATGCCATGAACAGGAAAATTTCCTGCTCACGAGCATAGGTATACTTTATTATTGTAATGTTTTTTTTCATTGGTGTCAAGGAAGGACTGGAACTCCCGACGGTTTTACGTTAGAATAGAAGATATCAAAACTTAGGGGTGATATCTATTGTTGAAATGTTCGGACTGCGGCCGTGACCTTCCCGAAAAAGAAGCCCTCGTCCATAAGGACGAGCAGGGGGAAAAGCACATCATCTGCCCGGAGTGCTTCGAGAAAGCAACCGGCATCGATTACAAGACCTTTGCCTACCGCAAGGAAAATGCCAAGCAGACCTTCTTTGCCGTCCTTTTCTGTCTGGGGGCAACCATCTACGCCTTTATAGAAAAAGGTCCTCTTTACGGCGGGCTGGGCATCCTGCTCACCATTCTCGTCTATTTTTTCTCCAGCAAGGCAAGATAGGGCAAAAAAAGCCTGCTGCCGGGAATACTATGCCGACAGCAGGTTCTTTTTATGCCTTTTTCCGTTTCGTCTGCAAGAGCAGGATTACCGCAAAAATCGCCACACCGGCAATATCCGTCATGATGCCGGGCTTGATCATCATAAGCCCCGCTGCGATGAGTGCAAGCCTCTCCCAAACAGCGCAGTTGGCCGCCAAATAGCCAATCAATGCCGAGCTCAGGGCTATCATGCCGATGATTGCCGTCAGGACGGTCACAACAATATGGGAAACATCCGGACTGATCATCAAAAGTTCCGGCGACAGGACAAACATATAGGGTATGATGAATGCCGCAATCGCCAATTTCGATGCATTGACTCCTGTCCTCAGCGCATTACCCCCACTGATTCCGGAGCCCGCATAGGCCGCCAGTGCCACAGGAGGCGTCACATCGGCGATGATGCCGAAATAGAAGACGAACATATGGGCCTGCAGAATCGGTATGCCGAGCTGCAGAAGAGCAGGCGCCGCAATGGTCGAGGTGATGACATAATTCGCCGTGGTGGGCACTCCCATGCCGAGGACAATCGCCGTCACCATGGTGAAGAACATGCTCGGCAGC